>JAUYMV010000291.1 GCA_030698645.1 Mesorhizobium sp. | reverse complement strand
ACAGCAGCGGTTCGAAACCGATCGACAGGTTCATGTCACTGCCCCAGCCGTTCGAGCAGGACCGGCACGTGCACCTGGTCGGATTTGTAGTTGCCGGTCAGCATATACATCATGATGTTGACGCCACCGCGCATCGCATAGACGCGCTGCATCGGGTCGTTCGGCACGGTCGGCAGCAGGGGGTCGCCGCTCTGGTCGATCGCCCAGGCGCCGGCCAGATCGTTCGCCGTGATGATGATCGGCGACACGCCGTCGCCGGTGCGCACCGGGCGGTCGTCGCCGTCCTGGCTGGGGGCGGACGCCTCGACCCAGAGCGGGCTGCCGGTGAAGCGGCCGGGGAAATCCTGCATGATGAAGAAGGACTTGGTCAGCACATGGTCGTCGGGGACGGGTTCCAGCGCCGGCACGTTGAGGTCGCCCAGGATGTCGCGCAGGCGCTGCGTCGCCGGGCTGGCGGAGCCGGAAAAATCGAGGCCCGTCGAGAACTGGTCGCGCGTGTCGAAGAGCACCGTGCCGCCCTGCTGCATATAGGCGTCGACGCGGGCAATCACCGCCTCGGTCGGCATGGCCGATTCCGGATCGATCGGCCAGTAGATCAGCGGGTAGAAGGACAGTTCGTCGACCGCGATATCGACGCCTGCGGGTTCGCCGGGTTCGAGCGCGGTCTTGTCGACAAGGAAGCGGCGCAGGCCCTCGATGCCGGCGCGGGTCACCGCATCGATGCCGGGATCGCCGGTCAGCACATAGGCGACGCGGGTCCGGCTGATGGCGGCGATCGCCTCGGCGTCGCCGGGCCTGGCGTCGGACGCGCGGCCATCGCCGACGAAGGACAGGGAGAGCGCAATCGCGAGCAGGGCCGCCGCGCCGGCGGTGGCGGCACGCATGGCAGGCCTCGGGCGGCGCGCGAAGAGCCCGCCCATCCAGAATACCGCGAGCGTGTCGAGCACCATCAGCGCCAGCGCGGCGGCGACCAGCGGACCCTTGAGGTCGCGCGATTCGTCGAGCGCATAGCTGAGCGTCGTGGTCGGCAATGACGTCCGCGGCCGGGCGAGCGGCTCGAGCACGGCGTCGGCGGCAAGCAGGTTGAGCGCGACGACGCCTTCCTCGGAGCCATAAAGGCCGGGCGGATGCTCGACGGTGATGGCGGGCACGGCGATGCCGGCCTCGAGCGGGCGGGCTTCCGGGCCCGGCGTGGTGATACCGCCGTCGGCGCCAATGATGCGGTAGGGCGGCAGGGCGCCGGCCGGTCCGCCGGCGGCGGCGTCGAGCCGGCCCTGGTTGCGCGAGAGCTGCACGATGCGGCGCAGCATCTCGACGAACGAGCCGGAAATCGGCAGGTTGGACCAGGTCGCCTCCGGAGTGACGTGGAATAGCACGAGTGTGCCCTTGCCGCGGGTCGCGCCGGTGACCAGCGGTGTGCCGTCGGCAAGACCGGCCCAGGTGTGCTCGACGATGTCCGGGCTGGGCTCCGCCAGGACCTGCCGGGACACCGAGACCTCGCGCGGCGGCGTGAGGCCGGCGAAGGGGCCGGTGTCGGGGAAATCGGTCACCGGCTGCGGCTCGGTCCAGGACAGTGCGCCACCCAGCGCGCGCTCGCCGAGGCGCAGCCGCACGGGAAGCAGTTCGTCGTCGGCGCCAGCAGCGGCGAGCCTGGAGCCGGCAAAGCGCACCAGCGTACCGCCTTCGTCGATCCATTCGACGAGCTGTTGGTGGGCGGTGTCCGGCAGGGTGCCGATGTCGGCCATGACGATCATCGCCGGCTTCTGGGCGAGCAGCTCCGGAATGGCGGCGGCGAGGTCCGGCGTCGCGGGTTCGACCAGATCGGCATAGGGCTCGAGCGCGCGGCGGATGTAGTAGAGCGGCGAGAGCAACGGCTGCGCCTGATCGGCCTCGGATTGCGACAGCAGGCCGATACGGCGGCGCTTGGAATTCTCGTCGAGAACGCGCACGGCGCCGGCCTGGGCCTCGCCGTCGATGGCGACCGAGGCGAAATCGTTGCGCAATTCGAACGGCACGTTGACGTCGGCTGTGGCCGTCATCTCGCCGGGGCCGAAGGAGAGCTGGGCATCGGCGATGCGCCGGCCGCGATCGTCGAAGGCGCCGGCGGTGAGCTGGCGCGGGGCGACATCGGAGGACGGGCGGACGGCGCTGATGGTGAAGGCGGTGGGCGTATTCTCGACCGCCGTCAGGCCGGCGACGGCGAGCCAGTCGGGAACAGCCCAGACGAGGCGCGCGGTGGTGCCGGCAAGCAATGTTTCGAAAGCGGTCCGATCGCCGTCGGCGGCGAGGCCGTCGGAGAGAACGGCGATCGTCGCGTTCGCCGCGCCTTCGAGCGCGGTCGCGACGCGGGCATAGGCGCCCGGCCGGTCGACCGGAACGGGGCGCGGCTTCGCGGCTCGCAGACGGTCGAGCGCGGCCCGCGCCTCGAAGGGGCCTATCTCTACGCTGGCAGGCTCGGCCGTGAAGGCGAGCACCACCGGGGTGCCGGACGCGTTCGCGTCGGCGATGAGGCGTTCGGCCGTGGCGACGCGCAAGGGCCAGTCCGACGCGCTGGCCCAGCCATTGTCGACGACGAGCGCCAGAGCGCCGCCGCCGGCTTCGACGCGCTCGCGCGGATTGAACACCGGCTCGGCCAGGGCGAACACGATCAGGGCGGCCATCAGGAGCCGGAGCAACGTCAGCCACCAAGGGCTCTGGTGCGGCGTCTCCTCCTTGCGCAGAACGCGGGCGAGGATCTTGAGCGGCGGAAACAGCTCGCTCCTGGGCTTGGGCGGCGTCAGGCGCAGCAGCCACCAGATGATCGGCAGCGCCAGCAGGCCGACAAGAACGGCGGGAAATCCGAAGGAGAGCGGCAGCCAGCTCACGTGCGGCCTCCGGAGGCATAGCCGCCATTGGCGGTCATCGCAGCATGCACGCGCACCAGCGCCTCGGAGGCGAGGCGATCGGTGTGGTTGACGGTGAAGCTCCAGCCGAGGCGCTTGGCCCAGGACGACAGTTCCTCGCGGCGGGCGCGGTAGACGCGGCGATAGTCGTCGGCCACCGTCTCGGCGCGGCCGGCGGTCAGCTTTTCGCCGGTTTCGGGATCGCGGAATTCGGTGCGGCCGGAATAGGGGAAGGTTTCCTCGGCCGGATCCGCGACTTCGATCAGGTGGGCGCGCACGCCATGGCGGGCGAGCGTGTCGAGCCACTCCATGGTTTCCTCGACCGGATCGAGGAAATCGCCGGCTATCACGATGTCGGAGAAGCGCCGGATGGCGCTGACGTCAGGACGCTGCGGCAGGGTCGGCGCGTGCATCAGCTGCGCGGCGAGGCGCTCGGCGCCGTTGCGCGCCGAAAACGGATCGGTCAGCCCAGGCCAAGCGATGCGCTCCCCGCTGCGCGACAGAAGCTCGGCCAGCGCGAGGACGAGCACCAGCGCGCGCGATTCCTTGGAGACCTGAGCCGTGCCCGACTTGTAGAGCATGGACGGCGACGGATCGGCCCACAGCCAGACCGTGTGGGCGGCCTCCCATTCGCTGTCCTTCACGTAGGTATGCTCGTCGCGCGCCGAACGGCGCCAGTCGATGCGCGAGGAATCGCCTTCGACATAGGGACGGAACTGCCAGAAATTCTCGCCGATGCCGCGCTTGCGGCGGCCGTGCCAGCCGGCGATGACGGTGTTGACGACGCGGCGCGCCTCGACCAGCAGGTCGGGAACCAGCGAGGCCCGCAGACGCGCCCGCGCCAGCGCATCGCGCGTGACGACCGGTGCCTGGACCTCGCCGACGCTAAGCGGCATGTCTCGCACTCCCTGAAGGCTGCGCCGCCTGATCGACAACCAGGTGCGGGCTATCCATCAGCCGGCGGCTTTCACCAGCCGCGCAATAACGTCGCGCACATGCATGCCCTCGGCGCGCGCGGCGAAGGTCAGCGCCATGCGGTGCTGGAGCACCGGCTCGGCGAGCGCATGCACGTCGTCGATCGAGGGCGCGAGGCGCCCGTCGAACAGCGCGCGCGCACGGGCACACAGCGTCAAGGCCTGGCTGGCGCGCGGTCCGGGACCCCAGGCGACATGGCGGTCGGTATCGGCGTGGCCGCTGCCCGGACGCGCCGAGCGCACCAGGGTCAGGATCGCCTCGACGACGCTTTCGGGCACCGGCATGCGGCGGATCAGCACCTGGATGGCGCGCAGCCGCTCGGCGGTCAGCACGTTCTGGGCCTTGGCCTCGTCGGTGCCGGTAGTTTCCAGTAGGATGCGGCGCTCGGCTTCGAGCTCGGGATAGAGAATATCGACCTGCATCAGGAAGCGGTCGAGCTGCGCCTCGGGCAGGGGATAGGTGCCTTCCTGCTCGAGCGGGTTCTGGGTGGCGAGCACATGGAACGGGGCGGGCAGGTCATGGCGGGCGCCCGCAACCGTGACGTGGTATTCCTGCATGGCCTGCAGAAGCGCGGACTGCGTGCGCGGACTGGCGCGGTTGATTTCGTCGGCCATCAGCAATTGCGCGAAGATCGGACCGGGCAGGAAGCGGAACGAGCGCTTGCCATGATCGTCCTGCTCCATCACCTCGGAGCCCAGAATGTCGGACGGCATCAGATCCGGCGTAAACTGGATGCGGCGGGCGTCGAGGCCGAGCACGACGCCGAGCGTCTCGACCAGCTTGGTCTTGGCGAGGCCGGGCACGCCGACAAGGAGCGCATGGCCGCCGGCGAGCAGCGCCACCAGCGTGCGTTCGACGACGCTTTCCTGGCCGAAGATGACCCGCCCGACGCCTTCGCGTACCCGCGAAATGTCGTGCAGCGCCTTTTCGGCTTCGGCGATCATGTCCTTTTCGCTGATTGCGCTTTCCCGGATCATCACGCTCATGCGGCTTCATCCTCTGGCGGAGAGCCCTTGGTCGCTGCAAGGGCCGACTGTAACAATCAGGTCCGGCGACTCACGCATGTCTCGCTGCGCTGCACACTGAACTTAAATCACTGACCCCGGCTGACAAGCGGAACAACAGTGACTATTTCGTGACCATGGATGACACGATCAAACAGGGCCCGGGCCGCGCACTCACCACGGCCGGCGACAGCGCCGGTCTGGCGGCGCTGATTTCACGGGCCTCCCGCGCGGGCAAGGGCGCAGCACCCGTGGATCGCTGGAATCCGGAGTTCTGCGGCGACCTCGACATGGAAATCAGGGCCGACGGCACCTGGTTCTATCTCGGCACGCCGATCGGCCGTCTGCCGCTCGTGCAATTGTTTTCCACAGTCCTGCGCAAGGATGCCGACGGCCGGACCTATCTGGTGACGCCGGTCGAGAAGGTCGGCATTCGGGTCGTCGACGCGCCTTTCGTCGCCGTCGAGATGGACGTGACGGGCAAGGGCGATGCGCAGGTCATCACGTTCCGGACCAATGTCGGCGACGTCGTGGAGGCCGGGGCGGAGCATCCGATGCGCTTCGTCGACGAGGACGAGACCGGCGGGCTGAAGCCGTACGTGCATGT
>JAUYMV010000287.1 GCA_030698645.1 Mesorhizobium sp. | reverse complement strand
TTGGCCACCAGCCTGCCGGCTTTAAGCGCCGTGCCGGCATGGAATATCTCGACGCCGGGCAGCGCGGACGCCGCCTCCAGCCCGCCGATTTCGCTGCCCTTCTCGGGCGCCGCCGGATAGCCCCTGGCCGCCATGACGACTGTCAGGGCCGCCGCGTCGCGCCATCGCGCCGACATATGCGCCAGTTGCCCGCCGGCCGCCCCATCCAGCAGCAGGAGAATGTCCTCCTTCAGCCGCGGCATGAGCACCTGCGTTTCCGGATCGCCGAAGCGCACATTGTATTCGATCAGCCTGGGCCCGTCCGCCGTCAGCATCAGCCCGGCAAACAGCACGCCCGAAAACGGCGCACCCATCGCCGCCATGCCGCGCAGCGTCGGCTCGACGATCTCGTTCAGGACCTGCGCCTCGATCTCGGGCGTCATGGCTGGCGCCGGCGAATAGGCGCCCATGCCGCCGGTGTTCGGGCCGGTTTCGCCCTCGCCGACACGCTTGTGGTCCTGCGCCGTGCCGAAGGGCAGCGCGGTCACGCCGTCACAGAGGTAGAACGCCGAGACCTCCTCGCCGGTCAGAAACGCCTCGACGACGACCTCCTCCCCGGCGACGCCGAAGCTTCCGGAAAAGCACTCGTCGATGGCGGCGAGCGCCGCCTCGACGGTGGTCGCCACGGTGACGCCCTTGCCGGCCGCGAGCCCGTCGGCCTTGACCACGATCGGCGCGCCGACGCCGCGGACATAGGCGCTGGCGTCCGCGGCGTTGCGGAACCGCCCGAAGGCGGCTGTGGGGATGCCGTATTCGGCGCACAGTTCCTTGGTGAAGCCCTTGGAGCCTTCGAGCCGCGCCGCCTTGGCCGATGGCCCGAACACCTTGACACCCTCGGCGCGCAGTTCGTCGGCGAGACCGGCGACCAGCGGCGCTTCCGGACCGACGACGACGAGGTCGATATTCCGGTCGTGGCAGAAGGCCGCGATGGCGGCATGATCGGCGGCGTCCAGCGCGACGCATTCGGCCTGCTCGGCGATGCCCGGATTGCCCGGCGCGGCGTAGAGCCTGGTCAGCAGCGGCGACGCGGCGATCTTCCATGCCAGCGCATGCTCGCGGCCGCCAGAACCGATCAGCAATACGTTCATCAAAATCCCTCACGCGCGGGCACCAATCCGGTGCGCCCGATTCCGTCCACCATCGCACGTCCTAGCGGCGTCGGGCGGCGAGTGCAAACGGCCGGGTGCGCATGCCCACGACGGGTTCGCAAGGCAGGCGCGGCGCGTCCCGGCCCGCCTCCGACTTGACGACATTCGCCCCTCCTGCCACTCCATTCCGATGGAAACCGTTCAGTCCAAATCGCAGCGCGGCCGCGTCGCCGATGCGCCCACCGGCCACTGGGTCTACCGCATGCTGCCGCGCGGCCTGTGGCCGTACGCGCAGCTGGCGCGCTGGGACCGGCCGATCGGCATATGGCTGCTGATGTGGCCGTGCTGGTGGTCGGCAGCACTGGCGGCCAGCGCCTATGCGAAATCCGGCGAACCTCTGTTGTCTCTGCTGCCGTCGCCCTGGCATCTCCTGCTGTTCCTGATCGGCGCCACCGCCATGCGCGGCGCGGGCTGCACCTATAACGACATCGTCGACGTCGACATCGACGAAAAGGTCGAGCGTACCCGCTCCCGGCCGCTGCCGTCCGGCCAGGTGACGCGCAGACAGGCTTGGGCCTTTCTCGTCGCGCAGGCGCTCGCCGGCCTCGTCGTCCTGCTGCAGTTCAACTCCTTCGCCATCCTGCTCGGCATCGCCTCGCTCGCAATTGTGGCGATCTATCCGTTCGCCAAGCGGGTCACCAACTGGCCGCAATTCGTGCTCGGCCTCGCGTTTTCCTGGGGCGCGCTGATGGGCTGGGCGGCCGAGTTCGGCGATGTAGACGCGCCGGCGGTAGCGCTTTATTTCGGATCGATCCTGTGGGTCATCGGCTACGACACGCTCTACGCGCACCAGGACCGCGAGGACGACGCCATCGTCGGCGTCCGCTCCACGGCGCGGCTGTTCGGCGACAGGACGGTCTACTGGCTGATCGGGCTCTATGGCGCGGCGCTGGTCTTCTTCGGCTGGGCCTTCGCGATGGCGCAGGTGCCGGTGCCGGCCTTCGCCGGACTGATCGCCGCCGCCGCGCACATGACGCGGCAGATCCGCACCCTCGACATCGACGATCCGGACCAGTGTCTCAGACTGTTCAAGTCGAACGGCACGGTCGGCTGGCTGATCTTCCTGGGGCTGGTGGGCGGCGCCGTCTGGCCGGCGCTGCGCCCGTATTTCTGATCGATCTCGCGCGCTATTCGTCGCGCGCGATGATTTCCTGGCCGCCGACGACGAGGCGGAGGCCCAGATTGCCGGCCTTGCGGCGGGCGAGGAAGCGCGGCCGGCGCGGCGCGGTGGTGGTGCGCTTGCGGCGCTGCTTCGGCACGCCCTTGTGCACGGCGCCGAGCGATTCCTCGAGCGTGCGGGCAACGCCGTCGCCCTCGAACAGAAGCATCGGCAGGCGGTAGGCGTCGGACCAGGCGCGCCAGTCGGCGGCGACGTCCTCGAGATCATGGGCGACCAGAAGCGGCACCGACAGGGCCGGATCGGCGTGCATCAGTTCGAGCGTCACCGTGACGTTGCCCTCGCCGTCTTCCATGGCGCGCGCGGCGACACCCTGGAAGGCATTCGCGGGCATCACCAGCGTCACCGGCAGGCCGCTCTTTTCGAGAATCCGGCGCACGACGACGCCGCGATGGTCGATGGAGAACGTCACGTCGCCCTGATCGTCGCGGGTGGCGTAGCTGACAACCTGCGGCAGGCGAAATGGGTCGAGCCGCAACTCCTGACCTGCCCAGACCGGCTTCAGCGAGATGTTCTTCATGGAGTGCGTCCCTGTTTGCTCCCGAGAGCCGTTACCGGATCCCGACGGCCGGTTTTCCCGGCTCGTTATGTGAGCAAAATAGGCGCGGCATCTTACCGGCGGGCTTAGAAGTTCGGTTAAATTTGTTCTGATGGGCGCGCTTGGTTAGCGGAGTGCGAACGGGCTGCATGCATTCTTCGTCTGCGCTCCACGAGCCTTTGGGGAACGCTGGCTGCATCTGGACTGACAGGCTTCAGCGGGGGTGGAAAGGGCAGCGCCGGTCCGCCGGCCCGCGTCCAACTCATTGCCATACGCATTCGCGTATACAGGCGCTTAATACGCGCATGCGTATTTCCGTCAGATCGTCTTGCCCGGATTCATGATGCCGGCCGGGTCGAACGCCGCCTTGACGCGGCGCATCAGGTCGATGGCGACGGGCGGCGCGGTGGCGAGGAGTTCGTCGCGCTTCAACTGGCCGATGCCGTGTTCGGCCGAGATCGAGCCGTCGAGATCGCGCACGATGTCGTGCACGGCTTTGTTCATGTCGCGATAACGAGCGAGAAACGCCTGCCCGTCGCCGCCTTCGGGCTGTGACACGTTGTAGTGCAGGTTGCCGTCGCCCATGTGGCCGAAGCAGACGACACGGGCGTCCGGCACGACGGAGGCGACGGCCGCGGCGCCGCGCGCGATAAACTCCGGAATCGTCGCCACCGGCACCGAGATGTCGTGCTTGATCGAGGCGCCTTCCGGGCGCTGCGCGTCCGACATGGATTCGCGCAAGGTCCAGAATGCGCTGCCCTGGGCGAGGTTCGCGGCGATCGCCGCGTCGAGGATCAGCCCGGCCACGTAGGCTTCGCTAAGAACGTCCTCGATCAGACCCCGCGCGTCCTGCGCCGAGCGGCCCGACGAGACTTCCATCAGCACGTGCCAGGGGGCGGAACCCGCCAACGGCGCGAGGCTGCCCGCGACATGCTTCAGGACGAAGGACACGGTGCGCTCCGACATCAGTTCGAAGGCGGTCAGGCCGGCGCCGGCACGGTCGGCGGCAAGGCCGTATAGGGCGAGTGCCGCATCGGGGCTTTCGACGCCGATCCAGGCTACCTCCCTGCCCTTCGGCTTCGGATAGAGCTTCAGCACGGCCGCCGTGATGACGCCGAGCGTGCCCTCGGCGCCGACGAAGAGGTTCTTCAGATCGTAGCCGGTGTTGTCCTTCTTCAGCTTGCGCAGATCGTCGAAGATCTCTCCGGTCGGCAGCACCACCTCGACCCCGAGGCAGAGTTCGCGCGCATTGCCGTAGGCGAGCACGCCGGTGCCGCCGGCGTTGGACGACAGGTTGCCGCCGATCTGGCAGGAGCCCTGGGAGGCCAGCGCCAGCGGGAACAGGCGATCGGCCGCGTCCGCCGTGTCGCGCAGCGTCTGCAGCACAACGCCGGCTTCCGCCGTCACGGTGTTGGACAGGAAGTCGACCTCGCGGATGCGGTTCAGCCGCGACAGCGACAGCACGATCTGCCGGCCGGAGCAGTCCGGCATCTGGCCGCCGACGAGACCCGTATTGCCGCCCTGCGGCACGACCGGCGTGCCGGTTTCGCTGGCGAGCCGCAGGATCGCGCTGACCTCCTCGACGCTGCCCGGCCGCAGCACGAGATGCGAGAGGCCCGGATAGAGGCCACGCCGTTCCGTCACATAGGGCGCGATGTCGGCATCGTCGCGCAAGGCGTGGCGCGCGCCGACGATCGCGGCGAAACGGTCGAGCGTCGCTTCGTCGATGACTGGCTTCGGCATCTCGTTCATGGCGCGGAAATCTATGCGGGGATGGCGCTGTTGTCACGCGGGGCGGCGGCTCGCGCGAGGCGGTCGTTGATCGCGGCGCCAAGACCATGATGGAGTATGGGTTCGACGGCGATGGCCGCGGCGCCGGCGCGGTCGAGCGCCTGGAGATGCGCGAAGAGGTTGGCCGCCGCCTCGCGCAGGTCGCCCGTCGGGCTGAGGTTGAGCATGGCCATGGCGCGGGCTGCGCCCCTCGCCCGCACCGGCCCGAAGGCCAGCAGCGCCTCGCCCGGCAGGATCTCGGCCACATCGAGCCGGACGGCCGTCGCCGGCGCGTAGTGCGAGGCGAGCATGCCGGGCGCCTGGATGGCGCCGCCGGTGGGACGTTCCACCGCCTGGCCGGTCGCCGCCTCGATCTCCTCGGCCGTCACGCCGCCCGGCCGCAGCATGAGCAGCCGTCCGTCCTCGACCCTGAGGATCGTCGATTCGACGCCAACCTGCGTCGGCCCGCCATCGACGATGAGCCCGATGCGGTCGCCGAGATCGGCCTCGACGGCCTCTGCCGTCGTCGTGCTGACCCTGCCCGACGAATTGGCGCTCGGCGCCGCCAGGGGCCGGCCAAGCGCGGCGATCAGGCGGCCGGCGAACCCCTTGGGCATGCGCAGCGCCACGGTGTCGAGCCCGGCGGTCACAAGCGCGTGGACGGGCGCCCCGGAGCCAAGCGGCACGACCAGGGTCAACGGGCCCGGCCAGAACGCCTGCGCGAGTTTCCGCGACAGCGGGTCGAACTTGCCGATGCGTTCGGCCATGGCGAGGCCGTCGACATGGGCGATCAGCGGATTGAAGCGCGGCCGGCCCTTCGCCTCGAAGATGCGCGCCACCGCCGTGCCGTTCGCCGCATCGGCGGCGAGGCCGTAGACGGTTTCGGTCGGGATCGCCACCAGTTCGCCGGCCTCGAGCGCTTCAAGCGCCTCGGCGAGCGCCGTCTCGGCGTTGAGGATTCTTGCCACGCGGGCCACTCCTTGCGGTTCGGCGCGCACAAGGGCCGCATCGGCGCGCTTCGTCAATGCCAAAGTTCAGCCGCGCCTGCCGTATCGTCACGGCATGTTAACCGAAGGGGTGTATCGCCTGAAGGATTGCCGTGTTGGAAGTCGATCTCCGCAAATGCGTCTGTTCTGCGTAGCCATGTGTCTCGGCGGTTTCTGGAGCGGTAGCGCTTCGGCTTCGTCATTCGTGACGCTGCCGGCCGAAAAGGCCGCGATCAGCCGCTCGATGGTGTTTTACGGCACACCGCCAGAAGTGATCGCCACGGCGCCGGCGCAGCCCGCCGCCAGCCCCGGCGACGACGCCATCGTCCCCGACGTCGCACTCGCCTATCCCGCGCCGCTCGATCCGGCGCTGCGCCCCGCGCCGCCGGCGCCCTATACCATGCTCAGCCCGTCGATCATCGCGCTCGGCGAGCCGGCGCAGCCGGTCGAGGACATGAACGTCGCGGCGATCGGCAACAGCCCGCCCGCGCTTCGCCGGTCGGAGCCCGCGCCGATGGTGATCCGGGGCGGCATCGCCGGCGACGCCTTCGCGCGCGAGACGCCACCGCAAGCCGGCCCGGCGAACGAGGCGCCGACGCCCGCGCCGGAGCAGGTCTCGGCGCGGCCGACCAAGGACAATCCGGGTCCGCGGATGCCGGATCCCCAGCCGACGCCCGCCCCGCCGCCGCCCGCGCCCGCCGCACCAGCGGCGCAGACCCGCCTGCCGGAATAGGCGGGATGCGGACGCTCTAGCCGGCGATCCTGGAGAAATCCGCCACCTGTCCCGTCGCCGCGCGGATGCGGGCGAGCAGCGCCAGCCGGTTGGCCCGGACGGCGGAATTCTCGTCGTTTACGAGGACGCGTTCAAAGAATGAATCAACCGGTTCACGCAACGCGCTAAGCGCCTGCATCGCGGCGGAAAAGTCTTGATTCCGAATCGCTTGGGCCGCCTGGCTTTCGGCCTGATTCACCGCACGGAAGAGCGCTTCCTCTGCCGGATCGGAGAACAGCGAAGGGTCGACGCGATCAGCGATCACGGTCTTCTTCTTCTCCTCGGCCGCCAGGATATTGGCCGCGCGCTTGGCGCCGGCGAGCAGGTTCCTGCCGTCCTCGGAGTCGAGGAAGGCGCCGAGCGCCTCGACCTTGAGGACGATTAGATAGAGGTCGTCGCTTTGCGATTGGCTGATCTCCCCCCCTGTGGGGGAGATGCCCGGCAGGGCAGAGGGGGGCATGACGGAGTGACCACGTTCGACATCGTAAGGCTGCTGGGGTTGCGGGACAGCGCCCCCCTCTGTCGGCTGCGCCGACATCTCCCCCACACGGGGGGAGATAACCCCTGCGCCGCCCGCCAGCACCGCATCGATCAGGTCGTGCCGGGCGCCCTTGTCGCGGAGATAGACCTTCAGGCGGTCGTGGAAGAAGGAGAGGAGGTCGGCGAGTACATCCAATTCGTCTACTTGAGGTCGTTCCCGATGAGCCATTCGCTCAGCATACAACCGTATTCCATCCGCAAGGGCATCCTTACCGAACTTCGGATGCGAAAGCATGTTTGCGAACGGAGATGCTGCGATATCCGACAGGCTCAGTTCCATCTTTGATTCGAAGAAGCGTTTTAATCGCTGAATGAGGCCGAGACGATAGATTGCTGTCCCCACTTCCTGAACTGGGAGGCGAATCTGGTTCTCGACCAATATCCTTACCACGCCCAGCGCCGCCCTTCGCAGCGCGTAGGGGTCCTTGCTCCCGGTCGGCTTCTCGTCGATCGCCCAGAACCCCACCAGCGTGTCGAGCTTGTCGGCGAGCGCCACCGCGATCGAGACCGGGCTGGTCGGGACAACATCGCTCGGGCCCTGCGGCTTGTAGTGTTCCTCGATGGCGGCGGCGACGGAGGCGTGTTCGCCCTGGAGGAGCGCGTATTTGCGGCCCATGGCGCCCTGGAGTTCGGGGAACTCGCCGACGATCTCGGTGGTAAGGTCGGCCTTGGCGAGGATGGCGGCGCGGCGGGCGAGATGGCTGATCTCCCCCCTCGTGGGGGAGATGCCCGGCAGGGCAGAGGGGGGCGTGACGGAATGAGAGGTCGGCGGGACAGCGCCCCCCTCTGTCGGCTCCGCCGACATCTCCCCCACAAGGGGGGAGATTAAGTGGGCAATTTCCTCCGCCAGCCTGGCGATGCGCTGGACGCGCTCGCCCTGCGTCCCGAGTTTGGCGTGGAAAGTGACGCCGAGATGGTCGAGGCGGGCCATGCGCTGGTCGAGCGGCAGGAGTCTTCCGCCGGCGTCGCGCTTCAGGCCGAATTTCTCGGCCGAGCCGTCCAGCTCGGCGAGGTCCGGCAGGTCGGCCTGGTCGGTCTTCCAGAAATAGAGCGCGTCGGAGAGGCGCGCGCGCACCACCTTGCCATTGCCGCGCGCGATCTCGGCGCCATGGTCCGACGCCTCGATGTTGGCGGTGAGCAGGAAATGGTTGGAGAGCTGCGATTGGCTGATCTCCCACCTTGTGGGGGAGATGCCCGGCAGGGCAGAGGGGGGCGTGACGGAACGAGAGGTCGGCGGGACAGCGCCCCCCTCTGTCGGCTGCGCCGAGGGGGCGAGCCGCGGGTCTCGCCCGTCCTTCGGACCCCCCACAAGGGGGGAGATCACAGGCCGCGTCACGAAACACTTCTGGTTGGCGCGGATCGTCAGCCGGATGACCTCGGGCGGGATCTGCAGGTAGTCCGCCTCGAACTCGCCCATCAGCACGACCGGCCATTCGACCAGCCCCGAGACTTCCTCCAGCAGGCCGTCATCCTCGACCAGTTCCAGCCCGCGCGCGAAGGCGAGGTTCCTGGCGTCGGCCAGGATGATCGCCTTGCGCCGCTCGGCGTCGAGCACGACCTTCGCCGCCTCGAGCTTTGCGACATAGTCGGCGAAGCGGCGGACCGTGATGGCGTCCGGCGCATGGAAGCGGTGGCCATAGGTGACGTTGCCCGAGCGCAGGCCGTCGACCTCGAAATCGACCACCACGGGCTCCTCGGTCTCCGGCCCGAAGGTGCACAGGATCGACTGCAGCGGCCGCACCCAGCGGAGGCTGCCGGGCTTGGCCGACGCCTTGCCCCAGCGCATCGATTTCGGCCACGGGAAGGCGCGGATGATGGCCGGGACCAGTTCGGCGATGATCTCTTCCGCCGCCCGGCCGGGCTTTATCGTCGTGGCGACGTAGAAGCTGCCCTTCTTCGGGTCCATTACGATCTCGGCCTGGTCGACCGACGTGAGACCGGCCTTGCGCAGGAAGCCCTGGATGGCCTGCTCCGGGGCGGTCGTGGAAGGACCCTTGGTCTCCTCGCGCACGTCCTTCGAGCGCGCGGTCAGCCCGCGCAGATCGAGCGTCAGCCGGCGCGGCGTCCAGTATTCGCGCGCGGCCTCGTAGGTCAGCCCGGCCTCGACCAGACCGTCGGTGAGGAGCTTCCTGAGATCACCCGCGGCTTTCCGCTGCATGCGGGCGGGGATTTCCTCGGAACGGAGCTCTAGCAGAAGGTCTGGCATGTGGGGTCTCGGGCGGGAACGGTTCGCGCGCGGCATAGCAAGTCGGGCGCGGCCTGTCACGCCTCGCGGTCGGCACACGGCCGCCAGATTGACCGGATTGATTTATCGTCTTACGTTAATTGCATGCGGATCGTGTGGGACGAGCCCAAGCGGCAGGCGAACATTGCCAAGCATGGACTAGACTTCGCCGACCTTGGCATCGAGTTCTTCGCGTCTGCCCATCTGTTGCCCGCGAGAACGGATCGCATTCTGGCCGTGGGCGGACTCGACAGCGAAATCGTCGTCGCGGTCGTGTTCCGCGCGCTCGGGACAGAAGCGATATCGGTCATCTCGATGCGACGGGCGAACCGCAATGAAAGGAAGAAGATCGAATGACCAGACAATGGCCGAGTTTTATGACCAAGGATCTGGACGGGCCAGACGACGATGCGGAGATGCAGCGCCGCTGGGAGATCTATGATCGAGAAATGAAGGCACTGATCGCGGCCGGCGGGGTGCATCAGGACGAGGATGGCTGGTGGGTCGACGATGCTTCCGGCGAGTTGATCGGTCCCGACCCGGAGATCGAACGTCCTCGAACCTATGAAGAACTGGCAGGAGCGCGGCCGCTCGCCGATGCGCTGCCCGAGTTGCACGCCAGCATCCAGCGCGCGCGCGGTCGCCCCGTGACCGGCAAGGCAAGGCAAGTCGTGTCTATCCGACTCGATCCGGAGGTCGTCGAGAAATTCAAGGCGACTGGACCCGGCTGGCACAAGCGGATCAATGACGTGCTGAAGAAGGCGAAGGTGGGGTAATCAGGCCGTCGCGCCTGCGGCGCGACCTCCCCCATCAAGGGGGAGGTAAGAGGCGCCTCCCGCATCCGTCAGCAGAAACGCCTCGCCGCAGGCCCGCGACAGGTCGCGGACCCGCTGGATATAATTCTGGCGTTCGGTGACGGAGATGACGCCGCGGGCGTCGAGCAGGTTGAAGACGTGGCTGGCCTTGATGCACTGGTCGTAGGCCGGCAGCACCATGCGGTGCATCGGCTGGTTGGCGTCGGCGGCGGGCGCGCCGGCCGCGAGCAGCGCCTGGCATTCGGCCTCGGCGAACCTGAACTGCTCGAACAGCATCTGCGTGTTCGCATGCTCGAAATTGTGCCTGGAATATTCCTGCTCGGCCTGCAGGAAGACCTCGCCATAGGAGACCCTGTCGTCGCCGTCGAGGCCGTTGAAATTCAGGTCGTAGACGTTGTCGACGCCCTGCACATACATCGCGAGGCGCTCCAGCCCGTAGGTCAGTTCGCCGGCGACGGGCGCGCACTCGATGCCGCAGACCTGCTGGAAATAGGTGAACTGGGAGACTTCCATGCCGTCGCACCAGCACTCCCAGCCGAGGCCCCAGGCGCCGAGCGTCGGGCTCTCCCAGTCGTCCTCGACGAAGCGCAGATCGTGCAGCAGCGGGTCGATGCCGATGGCGGCGAGCGAGCCCAGATAGAGCTCCTGCAGGTTGGGCGGGTTGGGCTTCAGGATGACTTGGTACTGGTAATAATGCTGCAGCCGGTTCGGGTTCTCGCCGTAGCGGCCATCCTTTGGCCTGCGCGACGGCTGCACATAGGCGGCACGCCACGGTTTTGGTCCGAGCGCGCGCAAGGTCGTCGCGGGGTGGAAGGTGCCGGCGCCGACCTCCATGTCGTAGGGCTGCAGGATGACGCAGCCATAGCGCGCCCAGTAGTCGTGCAGGGTCAGGATCAGCCCCTGGAAGGAGCGGCTGGGATCCATATGGGCCGGGCGCTGTGCGGTCACGCGAATGGTCTCGGATTGCCTCGGGGACGGATGCCCCTCCTATTCCGGCGACGGCGGACGGTCAAGGCGAGGCCGGTCGCGCAAACGTGATCGGCGGCGCGGACACAGACGACGGCGAGGCTCGCGCCTTCACCGGCGACGGAATAGGATACCCGTCCGGAACCTCCCGGCGGATGGCGCGTCTCCACCGCAAGAGGGATTTGTCCTGGAGGAACGCATGTTCGAGAAACCGAAGCTTTTCGCCGCAAGCCGCGCGGGCGTCGCCGCCCTTCTCCTAATGGCGGGCATCCCGCTGGCCGCCGCGCAGGTCTTTCCGTCCGGCCGCGACAGCGGCTTCAACGAGCGCGACGCCGTGACCGGCTATCTGTGCGTGACGCCCGGTTGCGACGTGCTCCGGCTGCCGGAAGCCAACTGCCTGTGCGTCAAGGACAATCCGGCCGAGCGCAGGCTGAGCAGACTGAAGCTGACCTGCAGCAAGCGGCAGGCCGGCGCCTGGGTCGCCTGCCCGGTGAAGCCGAAATACGGCAATTGAGCCGTCGCGCCACCCGACCCCGCGGGGTCAGGGCATGCGCAGTTCCTGGCCGGGGAAGATCCTGTTCGGGTCGTTGCCGAGCACCGGGTTGAGATCGAGGATTTCCTGGTAGCGCTGGCCGTTGCCGAGCACTTCGGCGGCGATCGACCAGAGCGACTGGCCGCGCCCGACCTTGTAGGTCGCCGGCGCCGGCGGCTCGCCCACCGGGGCGGTCGCTTCCCTGGCGGGTTCCGGCGCGACCGCTTCGGGCTTGATCAGGTCCGGCGGAACCGTCGTCTCCGCGTCGGTCGCGGTGCCGGGAATGACATCGCCGTTGTCGAGGCTGGCCATCGCCTTCGGGCTGAGGTCCGGCAGGCCGACCCTGAGCTTGTGCAGGACACTCGCCAGCACGGCGTCGTCCGGCTTCAGGTCACGGGCATGCGCCCACTGGAAGGTGGCTTCCAGCTTGCGGCCGACGCGCCAGTAGGCGTCGCCCAGATGGTCGTTCAGCACGGGATCGGCCGGCTGCAGGGCAACCGCGCGCTCAAGCTCGGTGACCGCTTCCTCGAAGCGGCCGAGGCGGTAATAGCCCCAGCCCAGCGAATCGATGATGAAACCGTCGGACGGCCGGAGCTCGACGGCCTTGCGAATCATGTCGAGGCCTTCCTCGAGATTCATGTTCATGTCGATCCAGGAATAGCCGAGATAATTCAGCACCTGGGGCTGGTTCGGAAACAATTCCAGCGCCTTGCGGAAGTTCGGCTCGGCCTTCGGCCATTCC
>JAUYMV010000272.1 GCA_030698645.1 Mesorhizobium sp. | reverse complement strand
GGAGAAGCTGATCGTCTTGCGCTGGTAAGGGTTGGCCTCGGGCGTGTCTCCCGTCGACTGGGCGTTGGCGAGATTCTCCGAAACGACCCGCAGGCGCTCGGATTGGGCGCCGAGGCCGGACGCCGCCACTCGCAATGCAGTTGTCAGCGGATCCATGAACTCAGACCTTCGTGTTCATCATCATCATGCGATGAAACGACTTGACGATCGCGGTGTTCAGATCGAAGGCGCGGCGCACTTCGCTCGACTTGATCAGCTCGTTCTCGAGCACGACCGAGTTCTCCGACGGCAGCATGGACGGTTCGTCCGCGGCGCGCAGGCCATAGGACGATCCGGCGCCGCCGATCGGGATGTGGCCCGGCGCGGTGTTGACCATCGACACCCTGTGGCTGTTCAGGACGCGCTCGAAAGGCTCGATCTCGACGGTGCCATAGCCCGGCGTGTTCACATTGGCGATGTTGCCGGCGATCGCCGACTGGCGCGCGGCAAGCCAACGCGCTTGCTGGGCGGCAAGTTCGAAGAGCTGGACCGATTGCACCATACGACGTCCTCTAGCGTATGGGCCGACGATAGGGAGCGTGACTTGCGTGGACCTTGCGTCCGCCGGTCAGCGCGGGCGCGCCTTAGCGCGCGATCTCGACGACGCGGCCTCCCGTCGTCACCAGCACCCATTGTCCGCCGCGCTGTTCGATGCTGGTCACGCGTGTGTTGTCGGGAAGGACGGAGCCGGGCTGCACGACCCACAGACCCTTGTCGTCCTCGATCATGGCGCGGCCATTGGCGATATGGACGAGCGCAAAGGCCGGTTCCGGGGCGGGAAACGGCTGCTCGGCAAGCCCGGGCGGGTCCCTTGGCGGATCCTTATCGGGCAGCGTCCCCGTGGAGATCGCGTCGAGCGCGGCGGCGGTCCCAGGGACGGTGACCGGCGCATCGATGTGGCCGGTGGGCATCGAGGTTGCGGGCTGGGTGCCGGTGCCCGGATTGCCGCCGAACTTGATCGCCCGGATGCCGAACTGGTCCTGGTTGAAGAACACGTACCAGGGGAAGAATGCGCAGGTCAGTCCAAGCGCTATGCCGCCGGCGACCATCAGGCCGTCTCCGACCGTGTATTTTCGTCGCGCGCCGGACTCGCCGCCCGGCCGTGCAGGCTTCGGCGCGGAGCCGAACCTGCGCCGCCAGGCGCCGGCTTTCGAGGGCTCGGGCGATGCGGTCGGGTCAGGCTGCGTCGCGGGCATTGGCCTTCTCCTTGGATTTCAGATGGCGCGCCAGATCTCCGAACGGATCGCGCGATGCGCCGTCGCCCGGCGACTGCGTCAGCGCCTCGTAGATCAGCGGCACCTGGCGGACGGCATGGTCGAGCTCGATGTCGGCGCCGCTCTGGTAGGCGCCGAGCAGGCGGATGTCGCGGGTGTCCTCGAAGCGCGCGATCATGCTGCGCAGTCGGGTCACCAGCGCGCGCTGGTCGTCCTTCCAGGCGCGGTTTGCCAGCCGCGAGATCGACGCCAGCGGGTTGACCGGCGGGTAGCGGCCCTGCTCGGCGATCGAGCGGTCGAGGACGACATGGCCATCCAGAATGCCGCGCACGCTGTCGGCGACCGGATCATTGTGATCGTCGCCGTCGACCAGCACCGAGATGATGGCGGTGATGGACCCTGTCTCGCCCGTCGCACCCGGCCCGGCGCGTTCGAGCAGTTTCGGCAGTTCGGTGAAGACCGACGCCGGATAGCCGCGCGCCACGGGCGGTTCGCCCGCCGCGGTCGCCACCTCGCGCAACGCGTGGGCGAAGCGGGTAACCGAATCGAGCACCAGCAGGACGCGGTGACCGCGGTCGCGGAAGTGCTCGGCGATGCTCATGGCGGTCGCCGGCGCCCGCCGCCGCATCATCGCGCTCTCATCGCTGGTGGAGACGACGGCGACGGTCTTCGCCATGTTCCTGGTGCCGACCGTGTCTTCCAGGAATTCGCGCACCTCGCGGCCGCGCTCGCCGACGAGCGCGATGACCGCCGTGTCGAAGGCGTCCGCCGAGGCGAGCATGGCCAGCAGCGTCGACTTGCCGACGCCGGACCCGGCGAAGACGCCGAGGCGCTGGCCGAAACACATCGGCGTGAAGATGTCGATGACGCGCACCCCGGTCATGAACGGCGTGTCGACGCGCTGGCGCGACATGGCGGCCGCCACCATGCCGGGCCTGCCTTCGCCCAGGCGAAGCGGCGGGCCGTTGTCGATCGGCCGACCGAGCGCGTTCACCGCGCGGCCGCGCCACGACATGTCAGGCGCGACCGCGAAGGCGCCGCGGTTGAAGACGACGGCATCGACGCCGAGGTCGGTGGTCGGCTCGAACGGGGCGACGAGGACACTGTCGGGGTCGATGCGGACGATTTCC
>JAUYMV010000259.1 GCA_030698645.1 Mesorhizobium sp. | reverse complement strand
GGAGAATTTCCGCTATGACCGCAAGGTGCCGTGGACGCACTAGGTCCGCCTTCCCGCGCAACGGTCCCGTAGCTCAGATGGATAGAGCACCGGCCTTCTAAGCCGATGGTCGCAGGTTCGAATCCTGCCGGGATCGCCACTTCGGAACTCCCAAACTCGCCCCGCTGCAGCGCCCGCAAGTCGCACGCCCCTCAGGCCACCCTGACTCGACCCCCATTCGCCCCCGTCGCAATCAGCGCGTCGATCAGGCGGTGCACCTTGAGGGCTTCCTCCCCGGTCACCCTTGGCTCGCGGCCGCTCGAGATCGCCGCGACAAAATCCGCCATCACGGCGCGGTGCTGGTCGTGCGGGAAGGCCATCGGGTCTGCGCCGGTGCCGCCCGCGGTCCTGTCGGCCTCGATCTCGATCGTCCTGCCATCGTTGAGCCGGACCGCGAGCGCCGTGCCGGCGAGCGAGGCGCTTCCCCTCGTGCCGGCGATGTCGATGCGCTCCGCGAAGCCCGGAAAGGCGGCCGTCGTGGCGTCGATCGTGCCGAGCGCGCCGTTTTCGAAGCGCGCGGCGGCGCACACCATGTCCTCGGTCTCCATGCGGTGGACCGGCGTCGTCGTCGTGAAGCCGCACACCTCGGCGACCGGCCCCGCCAGGCTCAGCATCAGGTCCAGCGTGTGGATGCCCTGCGAGATCAGCACGCCGCCGCCGTCGCGCGCCAGCGAGCCGCGGCCGGGTTCGTCGTAGTAGCTTTGCGGGCGCCACAGCCGGATCGTCGTCGAGCAGCCGACGATGTCGCCCAGTTCGCCGGCGGCGATCAGTTCGCCAAGCTTCATGCCGGCCGCGCGAAAGCGGTGTTGCAGGACGATCCCGAGTGTCACGCCGGCGGCCCGGCAGAGGCCAACCAGTTCCTCGGCGCGGACGGTGGTGATCTCGACCGGCTTCTCCAGCAGCACATGCTTGCCGGCGGCGGCGCAGCGGCGGACGATGTCCAGATGCGTGTTGGCCGGCGTCAGCACGCAGACCGCATCGACCGACGGATCGTCGAGGATGGCGTCCAGGCTGTCGCAGAGCGGAAAGGCGAAGCGTTCGCCGAAGGCGTTCCGCCGCTCGGCGCTCGGGCTGAACGCATGGGCGACCTCGACCCGGTCGGCCAGGTCGAGCAGGCCTTTCGCGTGCGGGGTCACCGCCATTCCGAGGCCGACGAGGGCGATGCGTGGTTTCAACCGAAAACTCCGCTTTCCGTGGCCAGAACCTTCTCCGGCTGCCTGCCCTGCCGGTCCCGCCTCAGGCGGCGCGCGCGGCGCTGAGCCCGGTTGAAATGTCCGCCTTGAGGTCGTCAATATCCTCGAGCCCGATCTGCAGGCGGATGACCGGTCCCTCGTACGGTCCCTTGGCGATGACGCGGTCGCCGAGGAAGACCTGCACGGCGAGGCTCTCGTAGCCGCCCCAGGAATAGCCGAGACCGAAGATCTTCAGCGCGTCGAGGAAGGCATGCGCCTGCCGCTCGCCGCCGCCGGCGAGCACGATCGAGAAGATGCCGCTCGAGCCCGAAAAGTCGCGCTTCCAGATGGCGTGGCCGGGGAAGCTTTCCAGCGCCGGATGCAGCACGCGGGCGACGCCCGCCTCGCCTTCCAGCCAGCGCGCGATCGCCAGCGCGCTCTTCTGGTGATGGTCGAGCCGTACGCCCATCGTGCGCAGGCCGCGCAGCACCTGATAGACGTCGTCCGGACCGGCGCAGCAGCCGAGCGTCAGGAACGCCTCGTGCAGCCGGTCCCACGTCGCCTGATTGGCGGACACGGCGCCGAGCAGCACGTCGGAATGGCCGGCCGGATACTTCGTCGCGGCATGGATCGAGATGTCGACGCCGAAATCGAGCGGCTTGAAGAACAGCGGGGTGGCCCAGGTATTGTCCATCATCACGATCGCGCCGCCGGCATGGGCGGCCGCCGAGATCGCCGGAATATCCTGCATCTCGAAGGTGTTGGAGGCGGGCGACTCGGTGAACACGACGCTGGTGTTCGGCTTCATCAGCGACGCGATCCCGGCGCCGACCCGCGGGTCGTAGTACTCGACCTCGACGCCGAGCCGCCTGAGCATCGTGTCGGCGAAAATCCGCGTCGGCCGGTAGACGGAATCGACGATCAGCACATGGTCGCCGGCCGCGAGGAAGGCGAGCAGCGGCACCGTGACGGCGGCGAGCCCCGACGGCACGATGATCGTGCCGGCCGAGCCTTCCAGCGCATCGATGGCCGAGGCCAGCGCGTCCGTGGTCGGTGTGCCGCGCGTGCCGTAGGTGTATTTCTGATTGCGGCCGGCCATCGTCGCGGCGTCCGGAAAGAGCACGGTCGAGGCATGCACCACTGGCGGATTGACGAAGCCGAAATAGTCGCGCGGGCTATGCCCCGTATGCGCCAGCCGCGTGTTCACGCCCCAGCCTTCGCCGTCCTGCTTGGTCATTCCACCACCTCGTCGCTTGCGCGCACTGCATAGCCCCGCGCCATGGCCGGTGCAACCGCGCCCGGATCGCCGTTCGGGCGGGGCTTGCCAAATTAGTCGGCTGTTGCATTCGGGTCTGCCGCAAATATCGTCATCGGCCCCGAAGCAGATGTTCATCGCGGCGAAAAAGTCCCCGCTTGCGATGGCGCGCGGTCATTCAGGCTTGACCTGACTAAAATTATCGCCTTCGATACTTTTCGTGAACGGGAAGGGCAGGACGTCATTCGAAAACCGAAGGCTTCCGTGGCGCATTGGAGTGCGCAGTTGCTTCCACAGGGAAAACGTCCGGGGTGTTTGCCTCGAACAACAGAAAAACAAGGGGTTCTCCACATGAACAACAAGATTCTCGTAGGCGCACTGGGCCTGGCGGCAATGGCGCTCGGCTCGACCGTGGCTTCCGCCGCGACGCTGGCCGACGTCAAGGCGCGCGGCGTGCTGAAATGCGCCGTCAACACGGGCCTCGCCGGCTTTGCCGCGCCGAACGACAAGGGCGAGTTTTCGGGCTTCGACGTCGACTACTGCAAGGCGATCGCCGCGGCGATCTTCAACGATCCGACGAAGGTGGAATACACGCCGACCAGCGCGAAGGACCGCT
>JAUYMV010000257.1 GCA_030698645.1 Mesorhizobium sp. | reverse complement strand
CCGCCGATCGGGATGATCAGCAGGACGCCCAGCGCCAGCGACACCGCGACGATCAGCCAGAACACCATGTAGCTTTCGGTGGTGACCAGCAGCACGATCAGCACGACCAGCGCGATGGCGAGACCGGCATTCACCACATGGCGCATCGGCAGCATGATCGGCTTGCCGGACATGCGCCCGTCGAGCTTCAGGAAGGCGATGACGGAACCCGTGAAGGTGATCGCGCCGATAGCCACGCCGATCGACATCTCGACCAGCGCCTGGCTGTGGATGTCGCCGAGCGTGCCGATGCCGAAGCTTTCCGGCGCGTACATCGCGGCGGCCGCCACCATCACGGCGGCCATGCCGACCAGGCTGTGGAACGCCGCGACCAGTTGCGGCATCGACGTCATGGCGATGCGCCGCGCGGTGATTGCGCCGACGCTGCCGCCGACCGCCAGGCCGATCAGGATCAGCCCGAAGCCGCCGAGCGTCGGCTTGGCCAGGAGCAAGGTCGTGACGATGGCGATCGCCATGCCGACCATGCCGTAGAGATTGCCCTGCCGGCTCGTCGTCGGATGCGACAGGCCGCGCAGCGCCATGATGAACAGCACGCCGGAGACGAGGTAGAGGAAGGAAGCGAGATTGGCGGACATCGGCCTATTTCTCTTTCTTCTTGTACATCGCGAGCATGCGCTGGGTGACCAGGAAGCCGCCGAAGATGTTGACCGACGCGAGCACCAGCGCGACGAAGCCGAAGCCGGTGGCAAGCCCCGAGGCCGAGATGCCGACCGCCAGAAGCGCGCCGACCACGATGACCGAGGAGATCGCGTTGGTGACCGCCATCAAGGGCGTGTGCAGCGCCGGCGTCACCGACCAGACGACGTAATAGCCGACGAAGATCGCCAGCACGAAAATGGCGAGCCGGAAGACGAAGGGGTCGACCGCGCCGCCGGTCGCGGCATGGGCGACGGCGCCGGCCGCGTCCGCCGCGCTGTCGTCGGAGAGCGCCATGCGCACCGCGGCCGCGGCCTGGTCGAGCTTGTCGAGCGCCTGTTCGAGCGCGGTCTTCTCCATCACGCGTCCCCCTTCTTGGCCGGCTCGACATGCTGGGCCGGTCCGTCCGAAGCGGCCTTGCCGGCGCCTGCCTTCACGACCCGCTTCGGCTTGATGGTCGACGGCTCGACATGTTTCGCCGGACCCGTCGGCTCGGCCTTCTCGACATGCCTGGCGGGTCCTTTCGCCGGAGCCTTGCCCGCGCCCGCCTTGATCACGGTCTTTGCCGCGATCGTGGACGGTTCGACATGCTTCGCCGGACCGGCGGCGGGAGGAGCGGTTTCGGCAGCCTTGGCGAATGCCGGATGAACCACCTTGCCCGCGTCCGTCAGCATGGTCGCCTTGACCAGATCGTCGTCGCGGTTGATGCGCAGCGTCTTCGTCTCCTTGTCGACCATTGTCTCGAGGAAGGCGAAGAGATTGCGCGCGTAGAGCAGCGAGGCCGAGGCGGCGATCCGGCCGGCCATGTTGAGATGGCCGACGATCTTGACGCCGTTGCCGAGCGTGACGACCGCGCCGGCGACGGCGCCCTCGACATTGCCGCCGCGCTCGACGGCCAGATCGACCAGCACCGAGCCGGGTTTCATCGAGGCGACCATCGCGGCCGACACCAGCTTCGGCGCCGGCCGTCCGGGGATCAGCGCCGTGGTGATGACGATGTCCTGCTTGGCGATGTGCTCGGCGGTCAGTGCCGCCTGCTTCGCTTGGTATTCCTTGGACATTTCCTTGGCGTAGCCGCCGGCCGTTTCGGCGGCCTTGAACTCGTCGTCCTCGACGGCGAGGAACTTGGCGCCGAGCGAGGCGACCTGCTCCTTGGCGGCCGGCCGCACGTCGGTCGCGGTGACCACCGCGCCCATGCGCCGCGCGGTCGCGATCGCCTGCAGGCCCGCGACGCCGACGCCCATGACGAAGACCTTGGCGGCCGGCACGGTGCCCGCCGCCGTCATCATCATCGGCAGCGCGCGGTCATATTCCGACGCCGCGTCGATGACCGCCTGGTAGCCGGCGAGATTGGCCTGGCTGGACAGCACGTCCATCACCTGGGCGCGCGTGATGCGCGGCATGAATTCCATGGAGAACGCCGTGACGCCGGCCTTGGCCATCGCCTGCACGGCATCATCATGGCCATGGGGATCCATCATCGCGATGACGATCGCGCCCGATTTGTAGGTCTTCAGCTCGGCGGCCGACGGACGGCGAACCTTCAGCACGACGTCGGCCTTGGCCGCGTCCTCTGCCTTGCCGATGGTCGCGCCGGCCTTCTTGAACTCGTCGTCGGTAATGCGGGAGGCAAAACCCGCGCCGGCTTCGACGATGACATCGAGACCGAGCGCGGCCAACCGCTTTGCGGTATCCGGCGAAGCGGCAACCCGCGGTTCGCCCGCGCCCTGCTCACCGGGAACGAAGATGATCTGCCCCACGCCTCGATGTCCTCCCTGTTATCCGGCCGGCCGCTGCGCGCCCGACGATCGCCGATATTGCATCGGCCGCTGATCCTGCCGCTTTGGGCGCCGTGCTAGCGCAGCAGCAGGATGCCGATGGCGCTGATCAGGACGAACAGGATCGTGGCCGAAATGAAGCCGGCGGATGTGAAAAAGCCGAACGCCATCGCGATCAGCAGCGCCGCGATATGCAGCGA
>JAUYMV010000245.1 GCA_030698645.1 Mesorhizobium sp. | reverse complement strand
TGGCATAACCGGCGCGGACGTTGGTGGCGACTGTGGCGCCGCCGAAGTCCGGGCCGAACACGGCAGCGCCGAACGACAGATATGTCATGTCGATGTTGGCGTTCATCGGATGCGGCTCCCAGCCGAGGAAGACGACGTCCTGCTTGGATCCCGCCGCCTTCTGCACCGCCGACAGCATGCCGGCCTCCGAGGATTCGACCAGCTCGAAGCCCTTGAGGTCGAACTTGCCTTCGTCGATCATGCCCTGGATCAGGCGATTGCCGTCATTGCCGGCCTCGATGCCGTAGATCTTGTTGTCGAGCTTGTCCTTGAACTTGGCGATGTCGGCGAAGTCCCTGAGGCCCGCCTCGTAGGTGTGGGCGGGGACGGCGAGCGTGTATTTGGCGCCTTCCAGGTTGGTGACCAGCGTCTCGACGGTCTTGGCCTCGAGATAGGGCGCGATGTCGGCTTCCATGGTCGGCATCCAGTTGCCGAGGAAGACGTCCATGTCCTTGTTGGCGAGCGAGGTGTAGGTGACCGGTACCGAAAGCACCTGGGTGGACGGTTCGTAGCCAAGCGCCGCCAGGATCACCGAGGCGGTGGCGGTGGTCGCGGTGATGTCGGTCCAGCCGACATCGGCGAAGCGGACGGCCTTGCAGCTTGCCGGGTCGGCGGCGAGCGCGCTGCCCGCCAGCATCGCCGACGCGCCGAGCGCGAGCGCGAAAGTCTTCATACGCATGTTACAGTCTCCCATCATGTTGCTTGGCCGGATGCGCGGTTTCCGCTGCATGCCGGAATGGTCCCCAGAACCAAACACCATTCTCCCGTCGTTTCAAGCGGCAAGCCTGTCCGAATGCCGCCCTTTTGCTGTCCGGGTGCGACTCAGGCCCCGAGGAGCGCGGCATTTTTCCGTGGACGGCGCGGTCCGGCCCTCCCGCGCGCCGCGCCGGGCGGCTAAAGCTCGGGGATGGCGAAGCTCTATTTCCATTACGCGACGATGAACGCCGGCAAGACGACCATGCTGCTGCAGGCGTCGTACAACTACCGCGAACGCGGCATGCACACGATGCTGTTCGTGGCCGGCCACTACGCCAAGGACGACGCCGGCTACATCTCGTCGCGCATCGGGCTGGAGGAAAGGGCCGAGATGTTCCGCGACGGCGACGACCTGTTCGCGCGCATCGCCGAGCACCACGACCACAAGACGATCCACTGCGTCTTCGTCGACGAGGCGCAGTTTCTCGACGACGGCCAGGTCTGGCAGCTGGCGCGCATCGTCGACCGGCTGAACATCCCGGTGATGTGCTACGGCCTGCGCACCGACTTCCAGGGCAATCTGTTCGCCGGGTCGAAGGCGCTGCTGGCGATCGCCGACGAGCTGCGCGAGGTGCGCACGATCTGCCGATGCGGCAAGAAGGCGACCATGGTGGTGAGGCTCGGTCCGGACGGCAAGGTGGCGCGCCAGGGCGCCCAGGTGGCGATCGGCAAGGACGTCTACGTGTCGCTCTGCCGGCGGCACTGGGAGGACGAAATGGGTCGGACCGATGCCGACGATTTCGTTGGATTTGCAGCGCGTTGAGCCTGCCGCGCGCCAAATAATCGAAACATTACCGATATTTAACGGAACGATCGAGGCCTGCCCCGGTTGTCCCCGCGATTAGGGACATATCGCGAGAGGAATACCGATGAGAACATTGTCATCCACACTGTGCGCCATGCTGGCGCTTTCGTTCGCCGCCGGCACGGCCGTCCCGGCTTCCGCCGCACCGGTGTTCGCGCCCAGGGCGCAGGCCGAGACGGGCAACGCCATCGACGTGCAGTATCGCGTCGAGCGCCGAGACGACCGTCGGCTCGACAACCGAAGCGACCGCCGCGATCGCTTCGAGCGCCGCGGCAACACCGCCTACTACAATGGCCATCGCGGCTACCAGCAGCGTCGCCCCGGCTATCGCCAGCACAACGGCTTCTGGTTTCCGGCCGGCGCGTTCATCGCGGGCGCCATCATCGGCGGCGCGCTGAACAACAACCAGCCCATGATGCGCATGAGCTCGCAGCACGTGCGCTGGTGTCAGAACCGCTGGCGCTCGTATCGCGCCTCGGACAACAGCTACCAGCCGAGCTACGGCCCGCGCCAGCGCTGCGTGTCGCCGTATAGCTGATCGGCGTTCCGGTCAGACCGACAATCGCCCGTCCCCGAAAGGGGGCGGGCTTTTTCATGTCGTCGCAGGGAGACGCAAACGGACTTCACGTCGCGCGCGCGGTTTGTTTCGTTTCGAGGCGAAACAGACGCCCCGGCGACTTTCAATCGAAACACGGGCTACATATATTGACGCGACCTGAGCTGACGTCGACCCGGAGGGAATACATGGCCACCTTGCAGAATTTCGATGCCGAGATCGAGAATACCAGGCGCGTGGTCGAGGATATGCGATCGAAGATCGAGCAGTCCGGGATCGTGCTCGAAAAGTTCGCCAAGACCGACCAGAAGATCGGCGAGGCCGATTTCGACATCGAGAATGCCCGCATCGAGGACGTGCTGAGGCAGCAGAGGACGATGGAAGGCAACATCGCCGACCTGATCATCGGGCTGGAAGACGCGACGAACGTGTTCGGCGCCGAATTCGAGAGCATGAAGAGCTACTCGGGCTGGGAAAACTTCGTCGGCATCTTCTCCGCCAAGCGCAAGCAGCGCATGCGCACCGACCGCGTCCGCAACATGTCGCTCGCCGGCAATCTGCAGGAACTGCTCGCCAAGTCCGACACCATCGTCGGCATCCTGAAGGCGCAGAAGGACGTGCTGGCGCAGCGCTATGCCACCTCGGAGGCAAGCCTCGCCCAGGTCATCGGGCGGCGCAAGGCGACGATCGAGAACCTGACGTCGACGCAAAAGCGCATCGAGGAGCTGAACCCGCTGCTGCTCGACATCGAGAACCGGATCGCCGCCTCGACCGACCAGCAGGCGCGCACGCATCTCGAAGGCGAGCGCTCGAAGCTCGCGACCGAATACAACGAGCGCCAGGCCAAGGAGCAGGAGCTGCTAGCCGAGAGCCAGACGCTGGAGCGCTATACCTCGATGTTCCAGACCTTCGTCGATTCGCTCAACAACCAGATCGCGGCGCAGAACACGCTGATCAACAAGCTGACCATCGATACCGAACAGCGAATCGTCCTCTACAAGGCGCTGGAGGACTCGTTGAAGACGGCGGCGCAGCAGGACGTCGCGCACAAGATCAACACGCTCGGCAGCCAGGTCGACAACACGGCGGAGGAGACCATGGCCGGCATCGGCGCCGCGGCGCAGAAGCATATCGGCGACCTGCTCGAACTGCACGAGAAGAACATGGTGACGACGGCCGACATCCAGCGCCGCAAGAAGCTCGCCGACGACGCCTTCGCGCGGCGCTTCGAGGAGGTGCTGAGGAAGCACAATTCGGCGGATTACGTGAAGGCGGGCGCGTAAGAAGCGGCGGTTACCGCGATGTGCTCGGAGGTTTGCGCTGCCCCTTACCCTTACCCGTTCCGGGGCGAGCCACTTGTCTCGCCCGTCCTTCGGACCCCCGTAAGGACGGGGAGAGGGGGGCGTCGGCGTTGCGGCCAGCGTCCTTCTCCCCGTCGTTCACGGGGAGAAGGTGCCGGCAGGCGGATGAGGGGCGGCGCTGACCTGTTGGGGATCATCACCACATGACTCCCGACAATCCCGCCATCCGCTATTTCGACGCCATCGCAGCGGCGCTCGACGGGCTCGACGTGTTCCTGCGCGACGACAGTTCGCCGCTCTACAAGCATGGCATCATCGCGCAGGTGGTGGCCGAATACATCGTGCGGCTGGAGAATTCGTTCTCGTCCTGGCGCAACCGCCTCGGCTTCGTCGACAGTTTCAAGATCAACCGCGCCGAGAGCGGATTTCCAGTCTTCCAGAACGTGCTGGAACTGGAGAACGACCGGCGCACGGCCGACAAGCGGCTCGCCTCGATTCCCGAGCCGGAAGCGCTGCGCGCCGAAATGGCCGACTTCATCCTGCGCCACAAGGCGTTTCCCGAGGCGCTGCAGCGCTCGATGGCGGAACGGCTCTACCTGCAGCAGGTGAGCTCCGGCCTCGTCTTCTCGCCCTTCGTCCTGCCGAAGACGATCAAGGTCTCGGTCAATCCGAAGACGATGCGGCCGTTCTACATGGTGCACTGGGGGTCGTTCGACGGGCTCGCCAACCTGCCTCTGGTCTACATGGTGGCGGTCGAGGATTCGTCCGAACGGATGGTCGAGACGCTGGTGACCGGCGACGGCAAGCTGAACGAGCGGGTCGAGATCCCGCTGCCCGTGGACGGCCTGCTCAATCCGGATCTCGCCCGGCGCTTCGACGACTTCGCCGAGAAGAACTCGGCCTATTCGCTGTCGCCGGCGACGATCGCCGGCAATCTCGACAAGGATTTTCCGACGCTGCACCCCAAGCAGGTACGCCGCTTCGTGCTGGGGCCGTTCTATTCGGCCGGCATCACCGAGCACAATTCGACGGTCGCCGAGGTGCTCAACAAGGTGAAGAAGGCGGAGAACGCCTGGCTTTTGACCTGGACCGTGCAGGAAGTCTATTCGCAGGCGGAGAAGCCCGGCCGCAAGGGACTGTTCTCGAGCGAGCCGTCGCGCGAGGAGTTCTTTCTCAACACCGACGATCTGGAGGCGGCGCGCCAGGGCGTGAGCGCCTACGAAAAGCACGCGCTGATCCCGCACGAGGCCTATCAGGCGCTCTACGCGGCGGGCGAGGCGCAGAAGATCTTCGCCGAATACAAGGTGCATATTCTGTCCAAGGGGCAGGTGATCAGCGATGTGTGAGGCGATCGCGAGGCGGCGTCTGGCCACCCCCTCACCGGTTCGCTGCGCGAACCACCGCTCCCCCTCAAAAAGGGGAGAGGAAACGCCAATCGCCGGGGTAACGCCTCTGCGGATGCTGACGGGAGACCCGACATGGATACAGGCCTGACGACGATCGACGAAAAGGACATCGACAAGCACCGCCCGACGGCGCAGTCGATGGTGACGCGGATCGTGGTGCTGGAGGATTCCAAGGCGCTGGGGTCGACGGCGCTGGCCGGCACCGGGCGGCGTTTCGTCTCGACGGTGGCGACCGGGGGCGCGCGGCGGACGCGCGAGGTGGAACTGTCGCGGACGATCGCCGCGGTGCGCGCCGACGACCAGATGCTGTCGATCCCGCAGCACACGCTGCTGTTCCGCGCGCGGCGCGGGCTTGCCGTCGCGCTGGCGGTGTCCGACGTGTTCGCGCGCGGCAACGATCTCGAAAGCCTGCAGGCGAAGAATTCGCGCGCGCCGCTGGAAGGAGCGGAGGCGACCGAGTTCAAGAAACTGGTCTCGGCGTCCGCCTATGTCGCCGCCTTCGCGCTCGCGTCCTACCTGACGCAGACGATCGAGGCGGAGGGCGAGCCGCCGAACGACGTGGCGGAGCCGGACTTCCTGTTCGACACCGCGCAGGATGCGCTGAAATCGATGGTGGCGGGGCTCGACACGGCGGTCGCCGGCGCCAAGGACGACCAGGACATGATGGCGCGCGCGAAGGCCTTCGCGCGCATCGCCGTCGAGGGGCTGCTGACCCGCAAGGGCCGCTTCGACGGGCTGGGCGCCTTCGAGGACGCGCATATCCGCATCGAGTCGGACGATTTCACGCTGAACGGCTTCGACGTCGCGCCGGGCCAGAAATCCAAGCCGCTGGTGATGACCTTCAAGAAGCCGGACGAGGTGGTCGGCAACCACATCGCCAAATACCAGTCGGTCAAGCTCGCCAAGATGCTGATGGCCTATGATTTCGACAGGCAGATGAACCCGTTCGTCGAGCTTGGCGGTTTCCTGTTCACCTTCATCGGCGACGGGGCGCCCGGCACCGGCAAGACGACGCTGATCCAGATGATCGCGGGCCTCGTGCACGGCCACTGCCAGGTGGCGGGCTATCCGTTCCACTACCCGAACTTCGGCGTCGACCAGATCTCGTCCTACCAGGGCAAGTCGGGCCAGAACTGCCGGGCGTTCGTGGAGAGCGTGCTGGATCCGAAGGCGATCGGCTTCGGCACGATCGACGACATCGACCAGGTGGCGGCGAAACGCTCGGACGACCGCGCCTCGGCCGGTCAGCACGAGATTACCGGCGTGCTGATGGACGCGTTCTCCGGCGCGATGACGGTGGTGCGCGGCAATTGCTCGTTCGGCATGTTCTCCAACTATCCGGAGAACGTCGACGATGCGCTGAGGCAGCGGGCGGGCGCGCGCTGGCTGGTCGACGGGCCGCAGACGCGCGACGACTATATCGACATCTTCGTGCTGCTGGCGGGCAAGAACCACAAGATCCCGCTCGGGCAGCACGACCTCTACGCGGCGCAGGAAATCCAGCGCGCCGTCGACGACGCCTATGAAAGCCACGCGAAACCGCACGAGGACGGGCTGATGCGCGTCTACGAGCGCTTCATGAAGGAGAAGGGCCAGCCGAAGACGATGGCCGATATCGGCACCTATCTCCACCTGATCAAGGAGGCCGAGCCGCGCTTCACCGGCCGCGCCATCAAGAACGTCACCGACGCGATCAAGATGCGGGCGATGGACATCGAGTTGCCGGACGACTGGTTCGCGACGCCGGAGGTCTTCATGCACAAGGCCTACGAGGAGAAGAAGGCGATGATCGAGGAACTGCGCGGGCCGTTCGACATGGAGATGGTCATGCAGGAGGTCAACCGCTACGCCGATAGCGAGTTCCGCTACTCCGACCGGGCCGACGACAGCGCGGTGTCGAAGATGGTGCGGGATGTTAGGCTGAGGGAGAGGGCGGTGAAGGAGATCGAGGAGCTGAAGGCGAAGGGATTGTGGAATGGGTAGCTTCCTTCTCCCCGTGAACAAGGGAGAAGGAAGGCGCGCGGCTCGAGATCGATTGCTTGAACTCCATCGTCGTAGTGCCTATGTTCTGGCGTGGCTGGCTAGAATGGGGATGACATGCGCGAGGTAGGCACGCTGGAGGCACGCAATTCGTTCAGCGCCCTGCTGGAGCGCGTGGAGAATGGCGAGGAGATCACGATCACGCGGCACGGCAAGCCGGTGGCGCGGCTGGTGCCGGCCGAGGCGCCTAAAGACGTGGAAAAGGCGCGCGCCGCTGTCGCGGCAATCCGCGAACTTCGCAAATCCGTGAAGCCTGATCCGGATGGCCTGACAATTCGTGACTACATCGAAATGGGGCGGCGCACTTGAGCGTGGTGGTCGACAGCTCGGTTGCCTTGAACTGGGTCATGCCCGATGAGGATCGACAGTTTACTGAAGCCCTGATGGACAGTGTCTCGTTGACAGGCGCCGTCGTTCCACCTCTGTTTCACATCGAGGTGGGCAACTCGCTGTTGGTCGGGGCTCGCAGACAGCGGATAACGGGCGAATTCATTCACGGGGCGCTGGACCTGATACGGCAGTTGCCGTTGCGCATCGATAAATCCAGTGCCGACTACGTCTGGAGCAGCACGATCGAGATCGCAGCGGAGTATGGATTGACGCTCTATGACGCGACGTATCTCGAGCTGGCCATCCGGCTTGACCTGCCGTTGGCAACCCTCGATACGAAACTGGCTCACGCAGCGACAATATCCGGCTTGGCACTTCCCTGGCCGCCAACGCGGAACTGATGTCAAATGGACCTCCTGCGCGACAATGAGCTGATCTTCGGGCGGCTGCTGACGGTGGACGAGCCGCATCTGATCGGGCGCTACAACAAGGCGCTTCAGGCGTTCGGGCTGAAGCCGACCAAGCTGAAGAGCTTCGAGATCGACCGCACCGGGTTCTCGCCGCAGATCGCGGATGAACTGAACGACCCGCTTTATCTGGACCCCAACGAGGTCAACCGGCGGTTTATCATCCTGACGCCGGCACAGGCCGACCTGCCGGTGGTGCATACGGCGTTCTCCAACACGCCGCAGCTGATGTACGAGTTCTACCAGCGCAACCGGCGCGCCATCGACGCGCTGACGATCAAGGACGTGATCTTCGGCGAGATCGAGGATTCGGTGTCGAAGGTCGAGGACATCGAGGATTTGCTGTCGATCAACCAGGTCGAGTTCCGCGTGCTGTCGGCGGAGGACGTGCTGGGCAAGGCATCGGAGCTCGGCAAGCTGGTCGACCGGCTGAAGCTCGAGCCCGACGCCTGGCGCGACAATGCCATGCTGGAACGCATGGTGGAGCTGGCCAAGGTGACCGGCGACATCCGCGAGAACGCGCTGGTGCCCGACCAGGTGATCTTCCGCCACAACGCCTTCTGGACGAGCCATTTCGGCGGGCTCTACGTGTTCGTCGACACTGACATGACGACGGTGATCAGCGATCCCAACGCGCCCGGATTCCGGCGCTCGCGACCGTGGCAGGTCAGCTACCTGTCGATCCGCGACGCCGAGCGCGTGTCCAACTTCCTGGCCGAGACCGGGCGGCTCGACCTGCCGCGCGCGTCCTGGCTGGAGCCGTCGAACTATCTCGAACATCGCGCCGAGATGGCGGTCAAGGCGCTGATCCACCGCGACCAGCCGAAGCTCGACTTCAGCAAGGTCGACCGCGTCTGGCTGCAGACGTGGATCCACGGCCATGCCGACCTGATCAATCAGGACGGCACGTTCCCGTTCCTCAACCAGGTCAAGCGCGAGATCGCGCAGACCGGCCGGGTCAGGCTGGACGCCATTCCGCCCGCGCTGCGCTTCCAGGTGGTGCGGGCAAAGCCCGAACACCCCGACGCCTGGCTGACCAACCGGCTGATCTCGGATTTCGTGCCCGATGATTTCGTCTCGCGCTACGTCTTCAACAAGCAGGAATTCTACAAGGCCTATGAGGGTTTTTCCGACGCGTGGCGCGCGCATGTTGTCGATACGCTGAAAACCACATATCTGAAGGACACGGCGGCTTTCCGAAGCCGTCTCTACGGCCTGACCGACTGAGGCGGACGATCCGCGACACTATCCTGGGGTGGGACCATGCTCGATCCAATCGTCGCCTTCTTCACCTGGCTGTTCCAGCAGATCGGACGCGGCATCGGCCTGGTCGTCGGGGTCATTCTCTGGCCGTTCCTGTGGGCCGGACGCTGGTATGCGCAGAAGGGCTGGATTCTCAAGGCGATCGTCGGCGCGATCGTGGCGATGTTCGTCGGGCTCTACGCCTATTTCTTCTACACGACGCAGTGGTGGAACGGTTTCAACCCCGACTATGTCCAGGCCTACAACCTGCCGAAGCGCGGTGTCTCGGCGGGCGAGCAGGTGTCGGCGGCCGGCGGGGCCGACACGACGCGCACCTGCGGCCGGTCGGCGATCGCCGACGTGGCGGCCGACCTGATCGACATGAACGTCAACCAGAACGCCTGGGTGTCGTCGATGATCCTCTACAAGGCGGGGCTGTTCGGCATGCCGTGGGACAACACGCCCTTCTTCGACAACAAGGCGTCGTTCCAGCGCGGCGTGAACCAGGCGATCCGGCGCACCACGGTCGAGCTGGTCGATACGCTCGGCCGCATCCGCGGCACGTCGCAGATCGACGCCAACCTGCAGGATGCGCGCGGCAACATGCAGTTCGACGAGTCGACCTGGTATTTCGGCCTCAACCCGTTCGGGCCGAAGACGCCGACGCCGTCCTTCTACCGCGCCGCGATCCGCGACCTGCGGGCCTTCAACGACCGGCTCGAGAAGTGCGACGCGACGTTCGACGCGCGCGCCGACAATCTGTCCCAGTTCATCAACCGCATCGCCAGCGACATCGGCTCGACCTCGGCGATCCTGCGCGAGCGCTCGGAGAAGTACAACAGCGGCTGGTTCGACACGCGCGCCGACGACCGCTTCTGGTTCGCCTATGGCCAGCTCTACGGCTATTACGGCATCATTCACGCGACGAGCGCCGATTTCGAGGACGTCATCGCGCAGCGCGCCGTTGGACCGCTGATGGCGACGACCGAGCAGCAGCTGCGCGCGGCGCTCAACATCAGGCCCTTCATCATCTCCAACGGCCAGGAAGCCGGCTGGATCATGCCGACGCATCTGGCCACGATGGGCTTCTACGTGCTGCGCGTGCGCTCGAACCTGGTCGAGCTCAGGGGCGTGCTGGAGCGTTAGGACCCGTCGGCGCGGCGGGGAAGCTGACGACGAAGCAGGCGCCTCCGCGAGGCTGCTTTTCATAGCGGACGGTGGCGCCGTGCCGCTCGGCGATCTGG
>JAUYMV010000237.1 GCA_030698645.1 Mesorhizobium sp. | reverse complement strand
GCATGCTCGGCTACTGGAACAATTCGGCCGCGACGCTCGCGGCGCTGCGCGACGGCTGGTACCACACCGGCGATCTCGGCTATCTCGATGAGGAAGGCTTCCTCTATCTGGTCGACCGCAAGAAGGACATGATCATCTCCGGCGGCGAGAACATCTATTCGCGCGAGGTCGAGGAGGCGCTGGCGACCCATCCGGCGGTGCAGGATTCGGCCGTCATCGGCGTCAAGGACGACTACTGGGGCGAGACGGTGCGCGCCATCGTCGTGCTCGCCAGGTCGAACGCGACGATCACCGAGGAGGCGCTGATCGAGCACTGCAAGACGCAGATCGCCAGCTACAAGAAGCCGAAGTCGATCGTCTTCGTGGACGACCTGCCGCGGCTGCCGTCGGGCAAGATCAACAAGGTCGCGTTGCGCCAGATGTTCGGCGCGGCCGAACCGAAGGCGAGCTAGATGTCTGCCGCCGAACGCCCGCCCGTCACACGGTTCTTGGCAGAACGCGCCGCCGCGATCCGCTACGGGGACCTGCCCGACGACGCCGTCACGGTGGCGCGCCAGTGCATCCTCGACTGGTTCGGGGTGACGCTGCCGGGCGCGGTCGAACCCGCCGTCGCCATTCTGCGCGCCGACCTGCTCGAGGACGGTGCGTCGGCGGTCGCCTCGCTGGTCGGCTCGACGGAGCGGACCTCGACGGTCAACGCGGCGCTGATCAACGGCACCGCGTCGCACGCGCTCGACTTCGACGACGTTAACATGGCGATCCTCGGCCATCCGACGGTCGCGATCCTGCCCGGCCTGCTGGCGCTGGCCGAAAGCCGCGGCGCCAGCGCGCGCGACGTGATCACCGCCTTCGTCGCCGGCTACGAGGTGGCCTGCCGGACCGGCGCGCTGGTCAGCCCGAGCCATTACGGGCATGGTTTCCACGCGACCGCGACCGTCGGCAGCGTCGGCGCGGCTGCCGCCTGCGCGCATCTGCTCGGCCTCGATGTTGCGCAGACGGCGACCGCCTACGGCATCGCGGCGACGAGCGCCGCCGGCCTCAAGTCGATGTTCGGGACCATGTGCAAGCCGCTGCATGCGGGCCACGCTTCGCGCAACGGGCTGCTGGCGGCGCGGCTCGCCGCGCGCGGATTCACCAGCCGCCAGGACGCGCTCGAATGCCCGCAGGGCTTCGCCGCGACCCAGAGCGTCGATTTCCATCCGGACGCCGCCATGATGGACGCGCCGCTCGACCATCACATTCGCGAGAACCTCTTCAAGTATCACGCCGCCTGCTACCTGACGCATGGCGCGATCGAGGCCGGCATCGCGCTGCGCCAGAGACACGCCGCCTCGACCAACGCCATCCAGGCCATCGAGATGCGCGTGCCGCCGGTCGCCGACCGGGTCTGCAACATCGCGCGGCCCGAGACCGGACTGGAGGCGAAGTTCAGCCTGCGTCTGACGGTCGCCATGGCGCTTGCCGGACGCGACACCTCGGCGATCGGCACCTATGACGACGCCGTGACGCGCGATCCTGAACTCGTGCGGCTGCGCGACATGGCGACGATCCATTTCGACGAGGGCGCGCCGGAAGCCAGGGCGGAGGTCGCCGTCACCACGCTCGACGGCAAGCGCCACGTCGCGGTGCACGACGCGGGCATCGCCGACACCGATCTCGCCCGCCAGGGCGCCAAGCTCGAGACCAAGTTCCGCGCGCTGGTCGCGCCCGTGCTCGGGAACACACAGACGCAGGAACTGCTGAACGCGCTGTCGTCATTTGGCGAGGCGTGCACGATCGGCGAGATCATGACGATTGCACGGGGAGTGAAGCAATGAGCGGACGACTGGGCACCGCCCTCGTCACCGGGGCGGCAAAGGGCATCGGCCGCGGCATCGTCGAACGGCTGGCGCAGGATGGCTACCGTGTCATCGCGCTCGACCGGCTCGACGCCGTGCACGACGTCGCGGCCAGCCTGCGCGCGGCGGGCTTCGACGTGGTGTCCGAGGTCGTCGACATCCGCGACCGGGCGGCCATCGCGGCGATCGCGGATCGCGCCGCGCCGCTCGACGTCATCGTCAACAATGCGGCGATCACCAGCACGCACCGGTTCGAGGAGCTGACGGAGGAGCATTTTCGCGAACACTTCGAGATCAACACGGTCGGCACCTTCGTCGTCGCGCAGGAGGGCGCCAGGCGGATGCGAAATGGCGGCCGCATCGTCAACATCGCGTCGCGCTCCTTTGCCGGCGCGCCGCAGATGGCGCATTACGCGGCGTCCAAGACCGCCGTCGTCGGCCTGACGCGGGCGATGGCGATCGACCTGTCGCCGCGCGACATCAAGGTCAACGCGGTGGCGCCGGGCGTCGTCGATACCGACATGCTGCACTACATGAGCGAGGAGCGGCAGAAGGTGATGCTCAGCCTGCAATTGCTCGGCCGCATCGGCCAGCCGGAAGACATCGCGCGCGCCGTTTCGTTCCTGGCGTCGCCGGAAAACACCTACATCACGGGGCAGGTCCTGATCGTCGACGGCGGTCGCTCGCTCGGCCAGGGACAGCTGCCGCCCGAGGAGTCGCCCTATGCCTGAACTTTCCGAAGAACGCCGCATGATCCAGCAGTCGGCGCGCGATTTCACGCGCGACGTCGTGCTGCCGGCGGCCAACAGGCTGGATCCCGTCAAGGGCGACATCCCGCGCGAGATGATCGACCAGATGGCCGAGCTCGGCTATTTCGGAATCCTGATTCCGGAGGAGTATGGCGGGCTCGGCCTCGGCGCGTTCGAATACTGCCTGGTGGCCGAGGAACTGGCGCGCGGCTGGATGTCGGTCGCTTCGCTGATCGCGCGCGGCAATGCGCTGATCGGGTCGCTGAAATCGATGACGCCGGACCAGAAGGCGCATTATCTGCCGCTGATGGCGCAGGGAAAGTTCCTCGGCGCCTTCTCGCTCTCGGAACCTGACGCCGGCTCCGACGTCGCCAACATCTCGTGCCGGGCGAAGAAGGTCGGCGAGGCCTGGGAGATCACCGGCAACAAATACTGGTGCACCTTCGCCGACGGCGCGGATTTCATTCTCGTCTTCGCGCGCACGGACGCCACCGTGGATCCCAAGGCGCGCCATCGCGGCATTTCGGCGTTCATGGTCGAGAAGCCGCGCGGCGAATTGCCGAAGGGCGTGTCCGGCAGCATCATCCCGAAGATCGGCTATCATGGCTGGACGACGTGGGAACTGGCCTTCGACAAGTGCGTCGTTCCGGCGGCAAACCTGATCGGCGAGGAGGGCAGGGGCTTCTATCTCGCCACGGCCGGGCTGGAGACGGCGCGCGCGCACACGGCGGCGCGTTCTATCGGGCTTGCCCAGGGCGGTCTCGAGGACGCCATCGCGCATGCCAAGGAACGCCGCCAGTTCGGCCAGCAGATCGCCGGCTTCCAGGCCATCCGCTTCAAGATCGCCAGCATGGCGACCGAGATCGAGGCGGCGCGGTCGCTGATGTACACCGTGTGCGAGAAGATCGACCAGGGCGTGCGCTGCGACAAGGAAGCGTCCATGGTGAAGCTGTTTGCCAGCGAGATGTGCGAGCGCGTCACCAGCGAGGCGCTGCAGATCCATGGCGGCGGCGGCTACACCACGCTGCACGCGGTCGAGCGCCACTGGCGTGACGCGCGGCTGACCAAGATTTTCGAGGGCACCTCGGAAATCCAGATGCGCATCATCTCGGACCATATCCTCGGCCGCGACTGAGCGCGGCCGGCCGTCCGTCGAACCGCGGAAGATGTCGCGACCGTTGTCGCGCAGGCGGCGGCTCCGGCCTGCCGGCGCGGCGCATGGACTGCCGTTCAGATGGCGCGGACGCGCGGGCCGGACGGCGGCTGGGCGCTTCCGCTGATCTCGCCGGCCTGCTTGTCGAGCAGGCCGTCGACGACCACGGAGGAAAACTCGCGCGCCACGTCGTCGATGGTCCGGCCGCCCGGCTTGAACCACTCGACCGTCCAGTTCAGCGCGCCGAGGATGAACAGGCGCGCCAGCGTGATGTTGGCGTCGGCGCGGAACTCGCCGCGCTTCTGCGCCTCGACCAGAATATCCTGCCACATCGAGCCATAGGAATTGCGCAGCCGCATGTTCTTGGCGCGAATCGCTTCCGGCACCTGGCCGAAGACGCGCCGCGTCGCCAGCGTGTAGTCACCGATGTCGATGATGGCGGAGAGATGGGCGTGAATGGCGGTTTCGATGCGCTGGCGACCGCTGGCATCCTCGGGCAGCGCCTTCAGCGCGTTCTGCACGGTGTCGATGACGGCGTGAATGCCGATGTCGAGCACGGCGCTGATCAGCTCGTCCTTGGACTTGTAGTGGTAGTAGATACTGCCGGCCTTGAGATCAGCTTCGTCGGCGATCGCGCGCATCGTCGTTCCGGCATAGCCGAAGTCGCGGAATATCCGCGCCGCTGCGTCCAGAACTCTCTTTTGCGAGATTGCCGACTTGGCAAGCTTCTTGGTCATCCCGCCCATGCTCCCCACGACGACTGCGTGTTCTTACCCTACGCTGCCGCGCGCGGAAAGGGGAAGGTTTCGAACAGGAAATCGAATATGACATTTTCTAACTAGTGTTAGGTTTTGGTTTGGTGTAGCTTGTCGCAGGATCTCAGGTCTGGCTCGGGAGGAGCTTCGTGGATATCGTCGATGTCGAGCACCACGGCCGCGGAATCGTCCGCGTCGTCATGAATCACGCGGCGTCGCGCAATGCGATGGGCGAGGCGCTGCGCGGCGTGCTTCTGGCGAAGCTCGAAGCGATTCTTCCCGATCCGGCGACGCGCGTGGTCATCATCGCCTCCGCGCTGAAGGATTTTTCGGTCGGCGGCGATCTCTCCAAAATGGACACGCTGGCCGACCCCAAGGCGGGACGCCAGCGCATCACCAGCGCGCACCGGATGGTTCGCCTGCTGCTCGCCACCGACAAGCCGATGATCGCCGAGGTGCGCGGACACGCGGTCGGCGCCGGCGCGGGCCTCGCGCTCGTCTGCGACACCATCGTCATGGGCGAATCAGCCAGCATCGGCTTCCCGTTCTTCCGCGTCGGCCTGGTGCCGGATTTCGCCATTGCCTACACGCTGCCCAGGCGCATGGGCTTCGCCCAAGCCCGCCAGGCGCTGCTCTATGCGCGCAGCTACAAGGGGCTTGAAGCGCTTCAGGCAGGCATCGCCGACGACGTCGCCGGCGATGCCGACGTGGCCGCCAAGGCAATGGAACGGGCGCGGGAACTCGCCGCGCTTCCCTCGCATGCCATGGCGCTCACCAAGCGCATGCTGGAGCATGCCGGCGACCCGATGGCGGTGCTCGAATTCGAGGCGATGGCGCAGCCGCTGTGCTTCGCCAGCGACGATTTCCAGGAAGGGCTCGCCGCCTTCCGCGACAAGCGCAAACCGAATTTCGACCCGGGTGTGGAATAGAGCGGACCGGAAGGCAGACACATGACGTTCCCGCAGACCCTGGCAGACATGCTGGACAACAACGCCTGGAAATATCCGGACGACACCGCCTTCGTCTGGAACGAGCAGCGCGTCACGCACGGCCAGTTCCACCAGCGCGTCAGCAAGCTCGCCAGCGCCTGGAAGCGGCTCGGCCTGAAGCGGCAGGACCGCGTCGGCATTCTCAGCCAGAACAACATCGAGTTCCAGGAGGTCTACGGCTCCTGCGAGATCTCCGGCTTCATCTGCGCCACTGTCAACTGGCGGCTTGCCATCCCCGAGATGGTCTACATCATCAACGACGGCGCGCCGAAGGTGCTCGTCTTCGAGGCCGCCTATGCCGAGACCGTGGCGGCGATGAAGGATCAGCTCAAGACCGTCGAGCACTATGTCTGCATCGGCGGCGCAACGGATTTCTCGGCGGACTACGAGGACGTATTGGCGTCAGGCGATACGACTGGCGTGCCGTTCCGCCCACGGCCCGACGATACGGCGTTCCTGATCTACACCAGCGGCACGACGGGCCGGCCGAAGGGCGTCATGCTCGGCCAGGCGGGTCAGGTCGCCGCTGCCGAAATCCTCGGCTCCGACCAGCGAAATTCGCCGGCCGACCGGCTGCTCATCATGATGCCGCTGTTCCACATCGGCGCCAAGATCATCCAGCTCGCGCAGCACTGGCGCGCCGGCATGGTGGTCGTGCAGAAGGGGTTCGAGCCGAAGGCGATCGTCGAGTGCATCGCGCGGGAAAAGATCACCGTGACGCACATGGCGCCGACGATGGTGCAGACGCTGCTCGAATCGCCGGACGTCGCGGGCGCCGATCTCTCCAGCCTGCGCATGATCGTCTACGCGGCCGCACCCATGCCGATCCCGGTGCTGAAGAAGGGTCTGAAGATGCTGGGGCCGGTGTTCCAGCACCAGTTCGGCCAGACCGAGGGCATCGGCACGACGCTGCTGGCGCACCAGCACAGGCCGGACGGAACGCCGCGCGATCTCGAAATCCTCACTTCGGTCGGCCAGGTGTCGCCGCGCGTCAGCGTGCGCATCGTCGACGACAATGGCTGCGATCTGCCGACCGGCAGCGTCGGCGAGATCCTGCTGACCAGCCCGGGCGTCATGAAGGGCTACTGGAACAACACGGTCGCCACGCTGGAGACGCTGCGCGACGGCTGGGTGCACACCGGCGACGTCGGCAAGCTCGACCACGAGGGCTATCTCTACCTCGTCGACCGCAAGAAGGACATGATCATCTCCGGCGGCGAGAACATCTACTCGCGCGAGGTGGAGGAGGCGGTCGTCACGCATGACGCCGTCTCGGAAGTCGCCGTCATCGGCGTCGCCGACGAGAAGTGGGGCGAGGCGGTGATGGCGGTTGTCGTGCTGCGCGCGGGCAAGACAGCGACGGCGGAGGAACTGATCGACCACACGCGCCAGCTCATCGCCAGCTACAAGAAGCCGCGCCACGTCAGGTTCGTCGACGAGATCGTCAAGCTGCCGAGCGGCAAGATCGACAAGGTGCGGCTGCGCGCGCTCTACGGCCAGGTCTAGGGAATCGGCCGCGTCGGCGCGGCAAGGGAGGATGCAATGCTCGAACTGTTTTCGCTGAAGGGCAAGGTCGCCATCGTGACCGGCGCCAGCCGTGGCCTCGGCAAGCCGATCGCCAAGGGTCTCGCCGCGGTCGGCGCGCATGTCGTGCTGGTCGCGCGCGACGAAGCCAAGCTGGAGGCGGTCAGGGCGGAGATCGTGGCGGCCGGCGGCCAGGCGACCGTGCTTGCCATGGATCTGGCGAGCGAGGACGCGATCCGCGCCGGCGTGCGCAAGGTGGGCGCCGATCTCGGCCGGCTCGACATCTGCGTCAACAATGCCGGCATCATCAACTGGCAGCCTTTGCTGGAGAGCGACATCGAGGATTTCGACCGCATCATGGACACCAATGTGCGGGCCACCTTCGTCATGGCGCAGGAGAGCGCGGCGCTGATGCGCGCCGGTGGCGAGGGCGGCCGCATCATCAACACCGGCTCCGTGCTCGGGCCGCTCGGCCGCGCCAAGCTGCATGCCTACTGCACCTCGAAATCGGCCATTCTCGGGCTGACGCGAGCGCTCGCCGCCGAGCTTGGCCGCGACAACATCACGGCGAATTGCGTCGCGCCCGGCTACTTCCTGACCGAGATCAA
>JAUYMV010000205.1 GCA_030698645.1 Mesorhizobium sp. | reverse complement strand
CTGGCGACCGAGGACCGCCGCTTCTTCGAGCATTTCGGCATCGACGTGCTCGGCCTCTTCCGCGCCATGTCGGAAAACGTGCGCGCCAATTCGGTCGTGCAGGGCGGCTCGACGCTGACCCAGCAGCTGGCGAAGAACCTGTTCCTGTCCAACGAGCGCACCCTCGAGCGCAAGGTCAAGGAGGCGTTCCTCGCCGTCTGGCTGGAGGAGAACCTGACCAAGAAGGAGATCCTGCAGCTCTATCTCGACCGCGCCTATATGGGCGGCGGCACGTTCGGCATCACGGCGGCGGCGGATTTCTATTTCGGCAAGGGCATCAAGGACGTGACGCTGGCCGAAGCCGCCATGCTGGCGGGCCTGTTCAAGGCGCCGGCCAAATACGCGCCGCACGTCAACCTGCCGGCGGCGCGCGCGCGCGCCAACATCGTGCTCGACACGCTGGTCGACGGCGGCTTCATGACGGAGGGCCAGGTGATCGGCGCGAGGCGCAATCCGGCGACGCCGATCGACCGCGACAACGCGCAGCGGCCCGACTATTTCCTCGACTGGGCGTTCGACGAGGTCAAGCGGCTGGCCGCCGATTCGCCGTCGCATTCGGTCGTGGCGCGCACCACGCTCGACATGAACATCCAGCGCGCGGCGGAGGAATCGCTCGAGTTCCACCTGCGCCAGCACGGCAAGGCCTATGGCGTGAAGCAGGGCGCCATCGTCGTGCTCGACAACAACGGCGCGGTGCGCGCCATCGTCGGCGGCCGCGACTATGGCGAGAGCCAGTTCAACCGCGCCACCAAGGCCGAGCGGCAGACCGGCTCGTCGTTCAAGCCCTATGTCTACGCCACCGCCATGGAGCACGGCTTCACGCCGGATTCGGTCGTCTCGGACGGTCCGATCACCTGGGGAAAATGGTCGCCGAAGAATTACGGCCGGTCCTATTCGGGCCGCATGACGCTGACCACGGCGCTGGTCAAGTCGGTCAACACCGTCCCCGTCCGGCTCGCCAAGGATCATCTGGGCATCGGCCCGATCAAGAAGCTGACCGAGGAGATGGGCGTCGAGTCGCCGGTGTTCTCCGACAAGACGATGGTACTCGGCACGTCGGGCCTGACGGTCATGGACCAGGCGACCGGCTACGAGGTGTTCGCCAATGGCGGCTTCGCCGGCACCAGGCACGGCATCACGCTGATCACCACGCATGCGGGCGAGGTGGTCTACGAACAGGCGCGCGACGCCCTGCCGCCCCGGCGCGTGCTGTCCGAGCAGGCCGTCGCCTCGATGAACTCGATCATGGTGCAAATTCCCGAAGTCGGCACCGCTAGGAGAGCAGCGCTGTTGGGCATCCGCAGCGCGGGCAAGACCGGGACGACGCAGGCCTACAAGGATGCCTGGTATATCGGCTACACCGGCAACTATCTGGCCGCCGTCTGGCTCGGCAATGACGAATCGACGTCGACCAACAACATGACCGGCGGCTCGCTGCCGGCCATGACCTGGCAGCGGCTGATGGCCTATGCGCATCAGAACATCACCCTGAAGCCGATTCCCGGCATCGAAAACCCGTTCGTCGAAGCGCCGCCGAAAGCCGTCGCGGATGCGGCCAAGCCGGTCGATCCCGATGCGCTGCCGGCGGTCGAACGGCCGCGTGTGCTGGCCGCGGCGACGGCTGCCCTGTTGCTCGAGCTGTCGGCGAAATTCCGCGACGCGCCGAAGCTCGTCCCGCCGCCGGACACCGAAACCCTGTCGGCGCTTTGACCGGTCGCCTCCTCCAGCCTTGCGCGGCGGGGCGAAGTCGTTCTATCGGTGCCCGTCCGGCCGCGCCCCGTCGGAACCCGCCAGGCCCGTCATGCTCCGCACCGCCTTCCTCACCTTCCTGACGCTTCTGATCGCCATCGGCGGCGGCGCCGGCAGCGTCTGGTATGCGCTCGGCGCCATCGGCGGACTGGGCGCGCTGCATGTCGGCGGCTGGACCGCCTATCCGCAGGCCGGCACGGTCGACGCCGACCCCTATTCCAAGGCGCGCGTCGCGCGCGAGGCCGAGCTGCCGCTCGGGCGCGCCGAAGGCCTCGCCTTCGTCGCCGACCGCGATAGCACGAACCAGCCACTCCGGCGCGACTGCACCTATCGCATCGAAGGCCATATCCCGGCGGCGCGGTTCTGGACGATCTACGCCGCCGACGCGGGCAACCGGGCGCTGGCGCCGGTCGGCGACCGGGCGCCGGGCATCAGCGCCTTCGCGGTCGTCCGCGCGTCCGACAATTCGGTGGTCGTCACCGCAAGCCCCCGCGCCGCGCCGATGAACTGGCTGGCGATTTCCGGCCAAGGCGGGATGTCGCTCGTCCTGACGCTCTACGACACGCCGGTCGCCTCCAACGAGAACATCGCCGAGATCGACCTGCCGCAGGTGCTGAGGACCGAATGCGATGGCTAGGCTGGTCTACGCCATCATCCTGGGCATCGTCGGCGCCGGCATCGTGCACATCGCGATCCTGCTGCTCATCCCGGTCTTTTCGGAACGCGACGCCTGGTCGCGCATCGCCAGCGTCACGGAGCCTTACACCATCTTCCCGCTCGGCCGCGCCGATCTCTCCGCCGACATCCTGAAGACCGCCGATCCGTTGTTCGACGTCGCTGTCTGCCAGTTCGATCTCGCGCAGGGCGTGGTGCGCATCGCGGCGGCGGCCAAGGTGCCATTCTGGTCGCTTTCGGTGTTCGACCGTCGCGGCCGCAATGTCTACAGCCTGAACGACCGCACCGCGACCGACGGTCGGCTCGACATCGTGGTGGCGACCCCCGTGCAGCTTATCGAGCTGCGCAAGGACATGCCGGCCGGCCTGGAGAAATCGATCTTCATCGAGGCCGATATCGGCGAGGGCATGGTGGTGCTGCGCAGCTTCATCCCCGACCCGACATGGCGCCCGTCCGTCGAGGCCTATCTCGCCTCGGCGACCTGCGAGGCCGTTTGAGCGGTCCGGCGTTGTCTGGCCTGCTAGCGCGGCGTGCGGGCGGAATTGCGTCCCGTCGCGGCGCCCGGCTGGATCGGCCCCGCTTCGGAGCCAGGCAATCGGTTCCCCGACCCCCGGGCGGCGCCGGCTTCGTAGCGGACGCCGGTGAAAAAGATGATAGTCGCTTCGCCGCTGACATTTCGCGATGTCGTTCCGTACACCTTTCGCGGCACAAAACTCAGTATCGTCGCCATGCGCTTCGCCTCGTTTGAGCTATTCCCCCGACGCAACTGCACTTACCCTGACGACGATGAAAGCCCGATAGGGTTAACAGCTTGTTACCGACGAACCGCCAATGCGGAAAAATCGTCGCCTTGGCCGCGCTTCGGCGCGATATCCTCGTTTGAGCATCCTTAATGTTTCCGCACTAGGATTTCGGCAAAGGAACATGGCGCAACCGTATGCATATGGTTACATTCGACTTTTCCGCTCGCAGCTGGTCACGGGTCGTCGTATTCACTATTGCCGGGACGCTGGTGTGCATCGCGGCCGCGTTTTTCGTGGATTCATACCGTTTCGAACGTGGCACTTGGGAATGGGGCACCGATCCGATCAACAATGTGATCGTTCCGCTCGTCGTCGCGCCTCCGTTCTTCTTCTATCTGCTGACCAAGCTGCGCCAGTTGGCGATCGCGCACCATGAATTGAAATCGGTCGCCTCGACCGATGCGCTCACCTCCTGCCTCAACCGCCGCGCCTTCACGGCCGTGGTCGATGGTTACCTCGAACGCATGTCGAACCAGAACGCGCCGGTCGAGGGCGCGTTGCTGGTGATCGATGTCGATCATTTCAAATGGGTCAACGACCGGTTCGGGCACCTTCAGGGCGACGATGCGCTGCGCATCATCGCCCGCGCGATCAAGGACTCGGTCCGCGACGGCGATCCCGTCGGCCGTATCGGCGGCGAGGAGTTCGGCGTCTTCCTGGTCGGCGTGAATTCGATCGGCAGCGCAACCATGGCCGAACGCATCCGCGCCGCCATAAGTGCGTCCTCGTTCGCCCCTTCGGGCGAGCCCTACGGTCTGTCGGCGAGCGTCGGCGGGGTGACGTTCGACAGCGGGTCGTCGTACCAGGACCTCTTCCAATACGCGGATCAACGCCTCTACGTGGCGAAGAGGTCCGGTCGAAACCGCGTCGACATCGTGCCGTTCGGCAATCCGACCTACAATTCGGTGCCGCAACTGCATTGACGCGCCCCGATGGCTGCGCCATCCGTCTGCCGCACCGATCAGCGGCGGAACGCCCGAGCCTTACTAAGTATCCTGGTAGGAATAGCCCTGCCTGAATGCCACGGCGGCGAGCAGGACGTGTTCGTCCACCATGCCCGCATTGTAGAGCGCTAGGATGGACAGCGCGAGTTCGCGGGCCTCGACGGACTCCGGCGACACCCGCTTCAGCCGGCACGCCTCGTCGAACACGCGATAGAGCATGTCCAATTCCCACGGCCTGAAGACGCCGCGCTCGTAGATATGTATCGAGTGCATCACCGATGAAAACGGCCGAACGATTGGCTTGTTCCATCCGGCCGCGCGCGACGCCGTCCGACACCGCTGCGGATTTTTCCGCAACCGGTTTTTCTCGCCTTCCAGGCGAGGTTAACAGCTTGTGAACGCATCGCTGATAATTTGAAGCATCGTTGATCCGCCAGCATTTCGGGCAGCCGGAACGGCCTTTCAGCGGCTCGTGTCATGCGTCAGGTGTCTTCGTGTCCTCTACCGACTTTCGTCAGATTGCCATCAAGAGCGAGCCCGGCAAGGGCGAGCGCTTGTTCCGCGCCGCCGTCTCCGCCTTCTGCTCGCTGACCCGCCCGACCGCCAGGGATGCCGCCCAGCTCGACGATCTGACGCTGCCGCTCTACGACCGTGTCTCGCCGGAGGGGAAGCGCTACGCAGCCGCGGCGCTCTCCGAATGCCGCAAGGCGCCGGCCGGGCTGGTGCGCCGGCTCGCCGGCGAACCGGTCGAGATAGCGGCGCCGATCCTCGTCCGCTCGGCGGTGCTTGGCGATGTCGATTTGCTGGCGCTGATCGGCCGCCAGGGTCTCGCCCACGCGCTTGCAATCGGACGCCGTTCGCCGCTCAATCCGGCGATCGCCGAGTTGATCGCGGCGCTCGAGGCAAGCGTGCCCGCCGCCGATCCGGCCTCGTCACATTCCGGGCGCCCCGCGACGGCCGCGAAGCGGACGCGACCTGAGATCGCGCGCATCGTTCCCCCGGTAGCGCCGGCTCCGGTCGAATCGGCGCGCGCCCAGCTTCGCACCATGATGGCCGTGGGCGGCGGCGCGCCGCCCTCCGGCGAAGCGAAGAGCTCCGCCATCCGCGCCGGCGGCGCCGTGCCGCTCTACGACCGCCTCAAGGCGACCGCGCTCAGCGGCACGCCGGCGCTGTTCCAGACCGCGCTCGCCGACGGGCTGGAAATCGGATTCGCCGAAGCGCGCGCGCTGACCGAAGCGCCGCGCTACACGCGTCTGATGAGCGTGCTGCGCGGCCTCGACCTCTCCGCCGAGCAGGCCTTCCTGCTTACGTCGGCTGCCTATCCGACCGCATTCCCGCACGCCGAGGCGATGCGCCTCTTCATCGAGGCCTTCGACCTGACGCATCCGGAAGCCGGGCGCGACGAGATCCGTCGGCTGAAGGGCGAGAGCGTCGCCGCCATCGCGCGCGTCGCCCGAAAGTCGGATCTGGGCGGAAATGAGGCGGCCGTCGCCCGTCCGTTGCTGCTCAGGGCTTCATAACGGCGAAGAGGTCGCCCGTGTCGGCGCCGGACGGCTCGATCTCGACCACCCACAGATCTGGATCGAACTTCTGCTCGCGCTCCAGCCTTTCCGTCACCCTGGACGCATCGAGCGTGCGGAACAGTTCGGTGAACAGCCGGTCGTCGGGCCGGGCGTCGTCATAGCCCGTCTGCGGCGCCGGGCCGTAGAGGACGGACTCGCCCATCCGGTCGCGTACGATCAGGAAGATCGCGCCGGCGCTGTCGCCGCCGCGGCGCAGGACCGCGCCGAATCCGCCGGACGAGAAGATCCGTCGCAGAAGTGCCGATACCCAGAAATCCGAAGTGACGCGCATGGCCGCACCAGCACCACGCCGCTCAGTTGGTCAAGCCGATTTCCCGCATCTTGGCAAGGAGCGCCTCGTCCGGCTTGCCGGTGACCGGCAGGCCGAACAGCGACTGGAACTCGCGGATTGCCGAACTGGTCTTCAGTCCGATCACGCCGTCGATCTCGATGCCGTCATGGCCGAACGCCTTCAACCCGGCCTGGATCTTGATGATTCTCTCCTGCGGCACGGCGCCGTCGGTCGAGGCGAGCTGGGTCGCGGCCGGCCGCGGCGCCGGCGTCACGATCACGTCGCTCGGCGCGGGCTCGGCGCGCCGCGCCATCAGTTCGGCGAGCAGGCGGGCGTCGATCTGGCCAGATGCCTCGCGGCCGACCGAGCGCTGGTAGCTTTCGACGGCGGCGCGCGTCTGCGGCCCGGCGATCCCGTCGATCGAGCCGGTGTAGAGGTTGAGGTCGCCTAGAATGTCCTGCACCTGCTGGACCACCGGGTCGGGGTGGCGCACCGGCGCGGCCGACGCGCCGTCCTCGGCATCCTCCTCGCCGGCATCCAGCTCCCCGGCCGCGGGCAGCCACGAATGCGCCGGTTCGCGGGTGACGAAGAAGGTGCTCGTGTGCGGTTGCGGCTGGTTCCACAAGGCGTTTGCCGAGACGAAGAACAGCGTCACCAGGAACGCCGTCGCGCCGCCGACCAGCAGCGGATTGCGCGAGATCGCAGCGCCCGAGGCAAACAGCGCGTCGCGCATCAGTCCGGCGAGCGGACTTGTGTCGTCAAGCCGACTTTCGGAAGGCCGCATGGCCATGCTCCCCCTGCTCGCTCCGCAAGCGCCGCGTGTCCTGTCCGCCCGGCCGGCGCGGCGCGCCACCCGGCCCGCCGACGGGAAGCGTCACGGTGACGATGGTGCCGGCGCCGGGCGCGCTGTCGATGGCCATCGACCCCTCGTGCAACGCCACCAGCCCCTTGACGATCGAAAGCCCGAGGCCGGCCCCATCGAACTGCCGCGTATAGTCGTTCTGAACCTGCACGAACGGCCGACCGAGATTGGCGAGATCGTCCTCGGAAATGCCGATGCCGGAATCGGTGACTTCGAGGACAATCGAGCGGCCCTGGCGCCTGGCGTCGAGCCTGACCGCGCCGCCCTTCGGCGTGAACTTGATGGCGTTCGACAGGAGGTTGATCAGGATCTGCTGAACCGCGCGGCGGTCGCAGTGGATCTCGCCGGCATTCGCCGCGACGTGGTTCTCGAAGCAGATCGACTTTTCGGTCGCCTGCAGCGACAGCATGGCGTGGCAGGCCGACGCCGCCTCGGCAACGGCGAAATCCTCGGGCCGGATCGGATAGGTGCCCGCCTCGATCTTCGACACGTCGAGGATCGAGTTGACGACGGACAGCAGATGGGCGCCCGAATCCCGGATCAACCCGGCATATTCCTTCTGGCGCGGATCGGCGAACGGCCCGACCATCTCGTGCGCCAGCATGTCGGAAAAGCCGATGATGGCGTTGAGCGGCGTGCGCAGTTCATGGCTGACGGCCGCGAGGAAGCGGCTCTTGGTGAGCTCGACGCTCGCCGCATGGTCGCGCAGCGCCGTCAGTTCGGCGCGCAGGGCCACGACTTCCGACTGATCGCTGAGCACGACAAGTATCGGTTCGCCGGCGTGGATCACCACGGAAAAGGCATGCGTTCCGCCCGGGCAATCGTCGGTCGCCGCCGTGCGCAGGCGCAGTTCGATGGCCCGGCGCGCCGCGCCATCGCGAATGTCGGCGATCGCCGTCAGATAGGCGACGCGGTCGGCGACGTGGATGCGATCGAAGAGGCCATTGCCGAGCAGCATCTGGGACGGAACGCCGAGCAGGCGGTCGGTCTGGCCGGCGACATCGACGGCGTCTCCCGCACGGTTGAGCCGCAACACGACGGCGTCGAGCACGTCTTCGAGCGGGCGTTCCTCGTCTGCGCCGGCCTCGGTGCGTGACGCCGAAAACAGCGGCGCCAGGCGCGGCGCGACGACGGCCGCATAGGCGAGCGGCACCAGCCAGTGCCAGGCGGCGAAATCCGGCGAGATCGGCTCGAAAAATAGGGACATCGCCGGCTGGAGCGCCAGGGCGGTGCCCGCGGCGGCGAGACCCGCCAGCCCGGCCACCTTGCTGCGCAGGGTCCACCAGGGCTCGAAGATAAGCGCGCCGACGATCAGGATGCAGGGCGACCAAAAACCTCCAGCGGCGGCTGTGGCGGCGGCGAGGATCGGCGTCGTGATGGCGAGCGCGCCGAGTGCCGCGCCGTTGAGTAGGCCACGGCTCGAGACCACGACGACCGCGATCCAGGCCGTGCAGAAGAGAGCGGCGAGAAGGCCGAGGCCGAGCGCGCCCGGCTGCGCGGCGAACATTGCCGGCCAGGCGGACCCGAGTATGAACGGACCGGCCAGCATGACGCCGATGAAGCGGCGCTGGCGCTCGCGTTCCGCACCCTTCACCGAGGGCTCGACGAGGCGATCGCAGCCGTCGGCCAAACCCGCCGCCAACCCGATTGCACTGGACGCTGTTACACTCACGACGCACACCTGAAATTCGACCGCACAGCGGATCGCTTCTCTGCTTTGGACCCTCGCATCCGAGCGTTTAAGGAATGGATAAGGCAGGCCCTTCGCGGAGCCAAAGCGCAGCCGAAATGACGCCTTCGCGGCGGATCGGAGCGGCCTCTTCCCGGCATGGTAAATGGCGCGTTAGCGGATTGTGGCGGGCGGCATCGGCGTCCTTCGCTGCTCCGCAAGCCCGGCCGTTAAGGAAAGTTGAAGCGAATTCAGGCGCTTGGGTGGTTGATGAAAGCTTGCCGGCAGCCCGCCAAATTGAGGCAAATGCGTCTAAAATCGGAGTCTCTAAAACTTGGCGCAAATTCGCGGCAAATTCGCCCGATCGCGGCAAGCCGGAATTTGCCCGCGCCTGCCATGGTGCGCCAACGGAAAGCGCGGGCAGGTCGTCAGACCCGGCGTCGCGGGGACGGCACGAGGATCGACATCATGGGATTTATTATCCGAAGCGCGTTTTGGCTGTCGCTGGTGCTCTTGTTCCTGCCGCTCGGCGGCAATGGCGCGGGTGACGCCGAGCCGGTCGGTCCGCTGCAGGCCTTGTCGGCGGCGCGCGAGGCGGTCGGCGACCTCTCCGGCATCTGCGAACGCAAGCCCGACGTCTGCGTCACTGGCAAGGCGGCCATCCAGACCATCGGCGTGCGTGCCCGCGAAGCCTCGCGCTTCGCCTTCGAGATTCTCGACGAGAAGTTCGGCGAGCCCGACCGCCAGACCATGACCGGCGCCGTGCCGCCGGCCGATATCAAGGCCATCATCGAAGCCGCCGACGCGAAGACGGCCGGGTGACCCGGCGGGCGACCACCACCGCATCCTGTCGCATGACGTTCCGTGGAGATTGCGATCCGGCCAACTGCCGGAAGTCTTGGCGGTCGCCGCCTGGAGCGGCCTTGTCGAGAGGGAGGCAATGACTTCCGAAACGATCCTCGGCATGGACGAGCAGCAGCTCAGCGCCGTGCCGACGCGATTCCTGCCCCTGCTTCGTTTCCCGCCGGCGATCGAAGCCGCCTACCAACGGGAAACCGGCCCCGCGCGAAGCCGCGAACTGTTCTGGCGGGGCTGGGTTGGGCTCGCCATCTATTTCGCGATGCTGGTGTCCGACTGGTATGTGACGCCCGATGTCTTCGTGACCGCGTTGCTTTTTCGCCTCGTCCTGACCCCGATCGTGCTCGTCATACTGTTCATCGTCTGGCACAATCCGCCTGCCGTGGTGAGGGAGGGTCTTCTGGTCGTGGCGGTGCTGTTGATCGTCAGCAGCCATCTGGGCCTGTTGCTACTCAGCACAGCCCCCACGCGTGAGATCCAGCTTCACATCCTGATGCTCCCGATCCTGTTCATGGCCGTGCAGCGGATCCCCTTCTACCACGCCCTTGCCGGCTATCTTGGCGTTTGGGCGCTTACCCAGGTTGCGATTTTTCTCGTGAGGGGCAAGTTGCCCACCGAGATGGTCGCCGACGAGATCATCTTCGGCGGCGCGGTCATTTTGTGCCTGTTCGCAATCTACGACTTCGACCGCGCCACACGCCTCAACTACCTCGCCTCCCTGCGCGAGCGTCTGCTCAGCCTCCGGCTGGTCTCGCTGAGCCGGCAGGATCCGCTGACCGGACTTGCCAATCGCCGGGCGCTCGACGAGATCCTCGGCGCAATGGAGATCGGGCGATCCGGCCGCATTCATCTGGCCGTGCTGATGATCGATGTCGATCACTTCAAGCTCTACAACGACAGCCTCGGGCACCCGGAGGGCGACGTATGCCTCAGGCGCATCGCCGGCATCGTCCGCAGCGAACTGAGGGAGCGCGGCGACATGGCGTTCCGCTTCGGTGGCGAAGAGTTCCTGGTCCTGCTGCAAGGCCTCGACCTGCCGGCTGCCATCGCGATCGGCGAGCGTGTCCGGCAAGCGATCGAGGCCGCGACCATCCCGCATCCCGCCGAACCGGCGGGTCGCAAGGTCGTCACCGTCAGCGTCGGGACCGCCGCCATGGCTACCGACGACGGGCTGGATGCCGGCAGGCTGGTCGCCGCCGCGGATGCGGCGCTCTATGAGGCAAAGCGCAACGGCCGCAACCTTGTGTATCCTCCCCTCGGAGAGGGCCGCGCGGAGCTGGCCGTCATTTCTGGAGACGACGCGGCGGCATTTGGCTCCTGACGGTGGCCAGGTCCCATCGGCATCCGATACTCGAGCCCGCAAATCCCTTTGCGCTCCGCGCCCGAACGGTGCATTCAGTCGGCTCTCGCCGCGCGCCCGCCGGGAGGTTCAACGGAGTCGACATGAAAACCCTGCACGCCCTCCTCGCCGCGACGATCGCCATTCTGTCGACGCCCGCCCTGGCGGAAGACTACCCCTTCCTCGGAACCTGGGACTGCGAGGTCGAGATCTTCTCCTTCACGCCGCGGATCTACAACAACGGCTCGGAGGACCTCCCCATCGAGGAAATCCAGGAGGGCTCGGACGGATCGTGGACGCTGATGTTCGCCGACGACTACTTCATCACGCTCTCCGGCTTCACCGGCGACACGATGGGCTGGTTTTCCTCGGCCAGCGGCGACAATTTCTCCTGCACGAAGGTGTCGGACTGACGCGCGGCAGCCCTCCCTCCCGCATCCCCCTGTGACAGCCCGTCCTTTTCCCCTATATGGCTCTGCATGACCGCGACGCAGACGCCAACGCCGATCGACCGTATCTTCGAGGACTTCGAGTTCATCGACGATTGGGAGGAGCGCTACCGCTACGTGATCGAGCTCGGCCGCGACCTGCCGGCGTTTCCGGAGCGCGCGCGCACGCCTGAAAACAAGGTGCAGGGCTGCGTCAGCCAGGTCTGGCTGGAGACGACGCGGGGCACCGGTCCCGATCCGGTGATCGAGTACAAGGGCGATTCCGACGCGCATATCGTGCGCGGACTGGTCGCCATCATGCTGGCGCTGTTTTCCGGCCGGCGCGCCAGCGAGATCGCCACGACCGACGCCGAGGCGGTGTTGCGCAAACTCGGCCTCGACGAGCACCTGACGCCGCAGCGCGCCAACGGGCTGCGCGCCATGGTCACCCGCATCCGGCGCGACGCCGAAGCCGCGCTCGCCGCGGGATAGGTCGCGGCCGCCGGGCTATCCGCCGATCGTCGGCCGGAATCCCTCAGTGCCCCACGCGACGATGGCCGGGCGTTTGCGCGCCGCCGGACGCGGGTCGTAGTGGCGGGCCAGCACGCCCAGCGCCGTCTTCAGCACGATCTTCGCCGAGCGCGCCGGCCAGCCGCGCTCCGCCTCGATGGTCTCCAGACCCTTCAGGAAGCAGCACATGTCGACCAGCACGCCGGCCAGTTCCGGCCCGACGGCGTCGAGCGCGCGCTCGACGCGCTGGCGCGCGGCGAGCGCGCCGTCGGAAATCTCGGTCGAGCCGCCGGCCCGCCTGCCGGTGGCGATCGCCGCGTCCCAGTTGGCGCTGAGGCGCGGCATGATCTGGCCGCGCGTGTAGTCGGCGCGCAGCCGCTCGCCGGCATGGAACTCGGTCTCGCCGAGAAACGGCGCGCCGTCCTTGCCCTTGAGGCGCGCAAGCACGCCGAGCGGCGATTCGGCGAGGTTGACGCGCGCCGCCGCCGGCCCGGCCGGCAGCATGATCGTCGCCTCGGCCATGTCGCGGTGCTGCTCCTGGAACGGATCGACCTCGCTGAGCGCGC
>JAUYMV010000202.1 GCA_030698645.1 Mesorhizobium sp. | reverse complement strand
CGACGGCGGAAGATCCCGACATCTTCTACAGGTCGAAATCGTTCGTGTCGGCGTTTCGCGACGTCGGCTTCATGACGTACTGGATCTCCAACCAGGGCACCCAGCGCACGGCGGTCGGCAACCAGATCGCGCTCGCCATGGGCGAGGCGGACGAGACGCGGTCAACGAATTTCGGGTTCTGGAACTCCGTGCTCGACGGGGCGCTGCTGCCCGAACTGGACCAGGTCCTCGCCGATCCGGCGCCGCGAAAGCTCATCGTCCTGCATACGCTGGGGAGCCATACCAACTACACGCAGCGGTTTCCCGCAGACTGGACGCTCGACCCATCCGCCCTCCCCGTGCGCGAGGCGCATGGCTACAAGGATCTCAGCGACGCCGAGACGCAGATCATCGATGCCTATGACAAGACGGTCTCCTACACCGACTGGTTCCTGCACCAGATCATCGAACGTCACCGATCGCTCAAGACCGACGGCGCCGTGATGTATTTCTCCGATCACGGCCAGCGCCTCTACGATGACGGCGACAGGCAGAAGGGCCACGGCTTCCCGGACTTCAAGCGGCAGGATGCCGAGATCCCCCTCCTCCTCTGGCTGCCGGACGTTTTCGCGCAGAGGTATCCGGACCGATATGCCGCCATCAAGCGCAATGCCGCCAAACCCGTGTCGACCGCCAATCTGGCGACGAGCCTGCTCGATCTGGCGGGGATCGAGGTCGATGCGATGGAGAGGTCGGCCAGCTTCTTCGGCAGCGGCTACAGGCCCCCGCCGCGAAAGGTGCTGACCACCGACGGCCGGATCGTCCCGCAGTAGCCGCTCCGGGCCGGATCGCCGGGCCGGACCGCCGCGCGGCAGGCGCAAAAAAGCCGGGACAGGCCCGGCTCTTTCGTTCGTCAATGAATTCGGCTGCTCAGTTGACCGCGTCCTTGAGACCCTTGCCGGCGGCGAACTTGGGAACGTTGCGCGCCGCGATCTTGACCGGCTCGCCGGTGCGGATGTTGCGGCCCATCGAGGCTTCACGCTTGGTGACGGTGAAATTTCCGAAACCGACCAGGCGGACGTCGCCGCCCGACTTCAATTCCTTGGTGATGACGTCGAAGATCGCGTCGACGGCCGTCGCCGCATCGCCCTTGGACATCTTCGCTGCTTCAGCGACGGCGGAAACCAGTTCGTTTTTGTTCATCAATCAATCCTTCCCTGTGAAGACCGGAAATTTGCGACTCATCCGGTGGAGAGCCGAAACCATAGTTAGTGCGACCGTCTCAACCAAGATCGAAAATGCGAGGGAACCGGAAAAATGGCGGTTTTCCAGCACTTTCAGTCACCGAACACAACGAAAGAGCCGGAAAACGGTTCCGGCTCTTCCTGCTTGCTGGGTTCGACCGGACATCCGGCCTAGTGAGCGATACCGAAACCGGCCGATTCGTCGGCCGCCGGGGCCTTGATCGCCGGTTCCGGCGGCTCGGTCCACTCGATCGGCTCGGGCATCCGCACCAGCGCATGGCGCAGCACCTCGCCGACGCGGCTGACCGGAATGATCTCCATTCCGCTCTTCACATTGTCCGGAATCTCGGCCAGATCCTTGGCGTTGTCTTCCGGAATGAGCACCGTCTTGATGCCGCCGCGAAGTGCGGCGAGCAGCTTTTCCTTCAGGCCGCCGATCGGCAGGACGCGGCCGCGCAGCGTGATCTCGCCCGTCATCGCGACATCGGCCCGGACCGGGATGCCGGTCAGGATCGACACGATGGCCGTCGCCATGGCGACGCCGGCGGACGGACCATCCTTGGGCGTGGCACCCTCCGGCACGTGCACGTGGATGTCGCGCTTGTCGAAGAGCGGCGGCTCGACGCCGAAATCGAGCGCCCTGCTGCGGACGTAGGACGCCGCCGCCGAGATCGATTCCTTCATCACGTCCTTCAGGTTGCCGGTCACCGTCATGCGGCCCTTGCCGGGCATCATGACGCCTTCGATCGTCAGCAACTCGCCGCCGACTTCCGTCCAGGCAAGTCCCGTCACGACGCCGACCTGATCATCAGCCTCCACCTGGCCGAAGCGATAGCGCTGGACGCCCAGGTAGTCGTTGATGTTGGCCGCCGTGATGGCCACCGTCTTCTTGCCGTCCTTGGCGCGCAGGATTTCCGTCACCGCCTTGCGGGCCATCTTCATCAGTTCGCGCTCGAGCGAACGGACGCCGGCTTCCCGCGTGTAGGTCTGGATGATGGCGCGGATCGCATCCTCGGACACCGAGAACTCGTTCGGCTGGAGCGCATGGTCGCGGATGGCCTTCGGCAGCAGGTGCCGCTTGGCGATCTCGACCTTCTCGTCCTCCGTGTAGCCGGCGATGCGGATGATCTCCATGCGGTCCATCAGGGCCGGCGGGATGTTCAGCGTGTTCGCCGTCGTCACGAACATCACGCTCGAGAGGTCGTACTCGACCTCCAGATAGTGGTCCATGAACGTCGAGTTCTGTTCCGGATCGAGCACCTCGAGAAGTGCGGACGACGGATCGCCGCGGAAGTCCTGGCCCATCTTGTCGATCTCGTCGAGCAGGAAGAGCGGGTTGGACTTCTTCGCCTTCTTCATCGACTGGATGACCTTGCCGGGCATCGAGCCGATATAGGTGCGGCGGTGACCGCGGATCTCGGCCTCGTCGCGCACGCCGCCGAGCGCCATGCGCACGAATTCGCGGCCGGTCGCCTTGGCGATCGACTTGCCGAGCGACGTCTTGCCGACGCCGGGAGGTCCGACGAGGCAGAGGATCGGGCCCTTCATCTTGGTCTGACGGCTCTGCACGGCCAGATATTCGACGATGCGGTCCTTGACCTTGTCGAGGCCGAAATGATCGGTGTCGAGCACCTGCTGGGCGAGGTCGAGATCATACTTGACCTTCGACTTCTTGCCCCAGGGCAGCGACAGGATCCAGTCGAGATAGTTGCGCACGACGGTGGCTTCGGCCGACATCGGCGACATCGAACGCAGCTTCTTCAGCTCGGCGTCCGCCTTCTCGCGGGCCTCCTTGGAAAGCTTCGTCTTCTTGATGCGCTCTTCGATTTCGGTCGCCTCGTCGCGGCCGTCCTCGCCTTCGCCGAGCTCCTTCTGGATCGCCTTCATCTGCTCGTTGAGATAGTATTCGCGCTGCGTCTTCTCCATCTGGCGCTTGACGCGCGAGCGGATGCGCTTCTCGACCTGGAGCACCGAGATCTCGGCCTCCATGTAGCCCATGGCCTTTTCGAGCCGCTCCTTGACGGAGAGGGTCGCGAGCATCTCCTGCTTTTCCGGAATCTTGATCGCCAGATGCGAGGCGATGGTGTCGGCGAGCTTGGAATACTCCTCGATCTGGCCGGCGGCGGCGATCACCTCGGGCGAAATCTTCTTGTTGAGCTTCACGTAGTTCTCGAAATCCGAGACGACCGAACGCGCGAGCGCCTCGATCTCGACCTCGTCCTCGATCGGCTCGGCGAGCACTTCGGCATGCGCCTCGTGATAGTCCTCGCGGTCGGTGAACTTCGTGATGCGCGAACGCGACGCGCCTTCGACCAGCACCTTGACGGTGCCGTCGGGCAGCTTCAGCAACTGCAGGACATTGGCCAGCGTGCCGACGTCGAAGATCGCGGCCGGCTCCGGGTCGTCATCGGCGGCGTTCATCTGGGTCGCAAGCAGGATCTGCTTGTCGGAACCCATGA
>JAUYMV010000201.1 GCA_030698645.1 Mesorhizobium sp. | reverse complement strand
AAGATCAACGATTTCGACCTGATCATCTTCGACCGCTACCAGCACCGCGACGTGCTGCCGGTGCTCTATTACGACTACATCGCCGAATATGTCGAAAAGGGCGGCGCGCTGCTGGTCGCCGCCGGTCCCGAATATGCCGGCGAGCAGTCCATCGCGCGCACGCCGCTGATGGCGGCGCTGCCCGCGCTGCCGACCGGAAACATCGTCGAAGAGGCCTTCTATCCGCGCCTCACCGAGATGGGCATGAAGCACCCGGTGACCCGAGGCCTGGAAGGCTCGGCGGTCGAACCGCCGCGCTGGAGCCGCTGGTTCCGCATGGTCGGTATCCAGCAGCCGGAAGGCGAAACCGTCATGAAGGGCGTCGGCGACGCGCCGCTCCTCGTACTCGACCGCAAGGGCGAGGGCCGCGTCGGCATGCTGCTCTCCGATCAGGGTTGGCTCTGGGCGCGCGGCTTCGAGGGCGGCGGCCCACATGTCGCGCTCTACCGCCGCCTCGCGCACTGGCTGATGAAGGAGCCGGAACTGGAGGAGGAGCGCCTGACCGCCGACGGCCGGGGCATGACGCTCAACATCCAGCGCCAGACCATGGCCGACGCGGCCGGCGCCGCGCGCATCATCACGCCGTCCGGCCAGACCCGTGACGTGCCGCTTGCCGAACGCGAGCCCGGCGTCTTCGCCGGCGCGCTCGAAACCGACGAGATCGGCCTCTACCAGGTCGCCAATGGCGACCTGACCGCGCTCGCCCATGTCGGCCCGGTCAACGCGCCGGAATTCGCCGACACCGTCTCCACCCTGGACATCCTGCGTCCGCTGGCCGAAAAGAGCGGCGGCAGTGTGCGCCGCATCGCCGCCAATGGCAGCGTCACGCTGCCCGGCATCGTCCCGGTGCGCAATTCCGCCAATGCGTCCGGGCGCGACTGGATCGGCCTGCGCACGACATCGGAAAGCGTGCTGAAATCCGTCAACCGCGTCCCCCTCTTCGCCGGCTTCTTCGGCCTCGCCCTGCTGCTGCTGGCGCTCGGCGGAATGTGGTATCGGGAGGGGCGGTAAGCCGGTTCGCCGAAGACGAATCCGTCATGCCGGTGGCATGACTGAAGGCTTATCGCGGGCGGGAGCTGCCGAAGGCAGCGGGTCCCGCCCGGGACGACGCTTGCACGCTCAGGCCGCCTTGACCTCCTCCAGCCCGATATGCGGCTTGAACCCTGCGGCGGCAGCTATGTTCACGAGCGCGTCGAGCGAAAACTTGTCGAGTTTGCCGCGCATCAGATCGTTGAGCCTTGGCCGCGTCAGCCCCAGACGAGCGGCCGCGTCTTCCTGTGTAAGGCCCCATGCCCTCACCCGCTCGCGAATGGCGAGCAGCAGATCGGCGCGCACCGTCATGTTGGCTGCCTCGACCGGCGTATCCGCCAGAGCATCGAAGACGCTGTCGAAAGTCTCTCTGTTCATGGCTGAGCTTCCCAATTTCTGAGCCGCCTGGTGGCGAGTTCGATGTCCCGCTTCGTCGTCTGCTGCGTCTTCTTCTGAAACGCGTGAAGCACGAGAACCAGATCCGGCAACGTCGCCAGATAGACGATCCGGAACGCTCCCGATGCGTCCCTCATCCTGATTTCCCGGACGCCCGGGCCGACTGTCGTCATCGGCTTCCAGTCGTCCGGCTCAAGTCCGTTCTGAACCGCGCGAAGCTCGACGCCGGCCCGGTATCTGGCCCCGTCAGGGAAGCCGCGAATCGCATCCCTGCTGTCCCCGAGGAATGAAACTGGTTTCATCGGAATGAGTGTATCGAAATCGATACACTGCTGCAAGGTACCATCGGACAGCGCGAGATGCCGCGCATGGGGGTCGCAGGAATAGCCCCCTTCTCCCCGTCACTATACGGGGGTGAGAGACCGGTTCGCCGCAGGCGAATTCATCGTGCCAGTGGCACGATGAAAGGACTCGAACGGGCGGGAGCTGCCGAAGGCAGCGGGTCCCGCCCGTTGCCGGCAGGGGGGCCGAAGGACGGGCAGCGCGAGCTTGCCGAATCTACCAGAGCCCAGCTTTCCGAGGACGCGCCGGCCCCTCATCCGGCCCTTCGGGCCACGTTCTCCCCGTGAACGGGGAGAACGGAACGCGCCCGGTCCTCGTGCACGACATCCCCCCTTAGCCCCGCCAGCGCCCCCTCCGCCATCTCGCACGCCAGCAGCCGGTCCCTGTCCACCGGGCGCGGCATGGTGATCTGGTCGTAGGGGATTTTCGCGAATCCGAGCGGGCCGTAATAGGGCGCGTCGCCGACCAGGACGACGACGCCGAAGCCTGCCTCGCGCGCCGCCTCCAGCGCGATCGCCACCAGTTTGCGGCCGATGCCG
>JAUYMV010000176.1 GCA_030698645.1 Mesorhizobium sp. | reverse complement strand
TTGGCGGCGGGCTTGCCTGCGACCGGCTTCGATTTGGCCGCGGGCGTCGCGGATTTCGACTTCGCCGCCCTGGCGTCGACCTGCGCCGCCTTGGACGCGGACGGCGACACCTTCACCAGTTCACCATGCCCGTTGCTGTGGCCGATCGATTCGCTGACAGGGCCGGCAAACATCGACGACGACATTTCGGGGCCGTGCGCCGGATCCGGTTCGCCGTCCAGTTCGTGGATGACGTGTTCGTCGCCGACAGCGAGCAGGACGTCCTCGACCTCCTCGTCGTCGACGCCGAGATAGGCGGCGATGACGCGCGGGTCGTTCCTCACCGAACCCGGATCGCCGTCGGAAATCTTGCGGCCATATTCGAGAACCACGACGTGGTCGGAGATCTGCATGACGACGGACATGTCATGCTCGATGAGCAGGATCGACGTTCCGGTGTCCTTCTTGATGTTCAGCAGGAGTTCGTTGAGCGCCGCCGACTCCTTGGGATTGAGACCCGCCGCCGGCTCGTCGAGGCAGAGCAGCTCCGGCTCGGTGCACATGGCGCGGACGATCTCAAGGCGGCGCTGCGCGCCGTAGGGAAGGTCGCCCGCCGGATCGTCGGCACGGTCGGTCAGACCGGCCTTGTCGAGCCAGAATTCCGCCAGTTCGACCGAGGCCTTGGACGCCTTTGCATAGCGGCCGATGCCGAGCAGGCCAAGGACGGTGAAACCGGATGCTTCCATCAGCTTGTTGTGCTGCGCGACGAGCAGGTTCTCGAGCAGCGTCATGCCCGCGAACAGGCGGATGTTCTGGAAGGTGCGCGCCACCTTCGCCTTCGCGGGGATCTGGAAGTCGGGCATCCGCTCGAGCAGGAACTCCGCTCCGCCGCGCCGCTTGAGCCGGATCATGCCTTCCGACGGCTTGTAGAAGCCGGTGATGCAGTTGAACACCGTCGTCTTGCCGGCGCCGTTGGGGCCGATCAGCGCGGTGATCTCGCCGCGCCGCGCCTGGAAGGAGAGGTCGCCGATGGCGACCAGTCCGCCGAACTTCATCGACAGATGCTCGACCTCGAGAATGTTCTGCGAGGCGTCAGTCACAGTTTGCGACATCAGCCGTGGCCCTCCTTGGTGAAGGAACTGGAAACGGCCTTGCTCTTGCGCAGGAAGGCCGTCGGTTGACGGCTGCCAACGAAGCCGCGCGGCTTCCACACCATGACGACCACCATGGCCAGACCGAAGAGCAGCATGCGGTAGAGTTCAGGCGTGAAGTCCTGCCCGAAGATGGCTTTCAGGAACTGCATCTCGCGTAGGATCTCCATGCCGCCGATCATCACCATCGCGGCGATGGCGATGCCGACGAGCGAGCCCATGCCGCCCAGCACGACGATCGCCAGGATGATCGCGGATTGCAGGAAGACGAAGGATTCCGGATTGATGAAGCCCTGGCGCGCCGCGAAGAACGCGCCGGCGAAGCCGCCGAACATGGCGCCGATGGCGAACGCCGTCAGCTTCGTGTTGGTGGTGTTGATGCCGAGCGAGCGGCAGGCGATCTCGTCCTCGCGCAGCGCCTCCCAGGCGCGGCCGACCGGCATGCGGCGCAGCCGGATCGTCACGAAGGCGGTCAGCAGCGCCAGCAGCAGGATCAGATAATAGAGGAAGATCTTGTAGTAGACGCCCGACGGCGGCAGATCGAAGATCTTGCCGATGTAGAAGGGCGACGAGGCGTTGAAATCGAACAGGCCGAAGAAGGTGATCTTCGGAATGCCGGAAATGCCGGTTGTCCCGTTCGTCACTTCGCGCCAGTTGATGAGTACGAGGCGGATGATCTCGCCGAAGGCGAGCGTCACGATGGCGAGATAGTCGCCGCGCAATCGCAGCACGGGAAATCCGAGCAGCACGCCCCAGAAGGCGGCCATGATGCCGGCCGCGGGCAAAAGCAGCCAGAACGACCAGCCGAACTCGGTGCCGAGCAGCGCGTAGGTGTAGGCGCCGACCGCGTAGAACGCGACGTAGCCGAGGTCGAGCAGGCCGGCGAGGCCGACGACGATGTTGAGGCCCCAGGCGAGCATGACGTAGATCAGCACCTGGATGCCGAAATTGTCGATCCACTTGAGCGATCCCTGAACGCCGGTCATGGCGATGACGATGGGCGGAAACAGGAACAGCATCAG
>JAUYMV010000166.1 GCA_030698645.1 Mesorhizobium sp. | reverse complement strand
GCGCGTGCCGAAATGTCCGGATTGAGCGGCTCGGGGACGTCGTCCAGATGATCGCCGGCGCTGTGCTTCAGCACGGCGGCGCGGCCGAACAGGTCGTAGTGCAAATTGACGGCGACGACGAGCGGCTGTTCGTGCGCGCGGCAGACCGAGACCGGAACCGGATTGACGAGCGCGCCGTCGACCAGCACACGCCTGTTGCAGGTGACCGGCTCGAAGACGCCGGGCAAGGCATAGGAGGCGCGCATGGCGCGCACCAGCGAACCGCTGGACAGCCAGATCTCGTGGCCGGTGCGGATTTCGGAGGCGACGCAGACGAACGGCTTCGGCAGGTCGTCGAAGGTGATGTCCTTCAGGTGCAGCTGCATGCGGGCGGTTAGCTTCATGCCGCCGAAGAGGCCGTTGCCGCCGAGATGCAGGTCGAGCAGGCCGAACATCTTGCGCTTGGTCAGGCTGCGGGCGAATTCCTCGAGTTCGTCGAGCTTGCCGGCGAGATAGCAGCCGCCGACGAGCGCGCCGATCGAGGTTCCGGCGATCATGCTGATCTCGATGCCGGCCTCATCCAGCGCGCGCAGCACGCCGATATGCGCCCAGCCGCGCGCGGCACCGCCGCCAAGCGCCAGCGAGACGCCGGTCTTGGGCGGAACCCTGGCCGGGGCGGCAAGCGGAGGCACATCGTCCGTCGGTCGTAGATCCGGTCTTCCGCGGAGCGTGGCCCAGTCAAGCATAGAACTCTCCCTCTCCCATCCCGCAGGATGCGCCCGGGGTAGTATCCAAAGCGTGAATCGGCCGTTCGGACCGGTTACCCCGGCCTGGAGTAGACAGCGTCGATGTCGAAAAGCGCCTCGGTCCCGTCCTTCGCCAAACGCGCGGAAACGCCGTTGGTTTCAACGATCCGGTAGAAGCAGGAGCGCCGGCCGGTGTGACAGGTGGCGCCGTCGCCGGCGACCTCGACCTTGAGCCAGACGGCATCCTGGTCGCAATCCGTCCGCATCTCGACGACCGTCTGCAGATTGCCCGAGGTCTCGCCCTTCTTCCACAGCGCGTTGCGCGAGCGGGACCAGTAATGCGCGATGCCGGTTTCGAGCGTCAGCGCCAGCGCCTCCGCATTCATGTGCGCGACCATGAGGAGCGTGCCGTCGGCCGCGTCGGTGACGATGGCGGTCACCAGGCCCGCGGCGTCGAAACGCGGCGTGAAGGCGGCGCCTTCCTCCAGGCCGGCCTTGTCGCCGGAAGGTGCTGCGAAAGTTTTCTTGCTGTCACTCATGCCCGGTCCTTTCGCACGGGACCGGCCGCGCTGTCAGCCCCTCGAATCCTTCACCATCGTCACGAAGCGGAGCTGCTCCTCCGGATTGTCCTTGAAGGCGCCGGTGAAGGTCGACGTCAGGGTCGTCGAGCCCTGCTTGCGGATGCCGCGCATCGCCATGCACATATGCTCGGCCTCGATCATGACGGCGACGCCGCGCGGATTGAGCACGTCCTGGATGACGCCGGCGATCTGGGCGGTCATCGCTTCCTGCGTCTGCAGGCGATGGGCGAAGATGTCGACGACGCGCGCGATCTTGGACAGGCCGACCACCTTGCCGTCCGGCAGGTAGCCGACATGGGCGCGACCGATGATCGGCACCATGTGATGCTCGCAATGCGAATGGAACTGGATGTCCTTGACGATGACGAGATCGTCGTAGCCGGCGACTTCCTCGAAGGTGCGGCCAAGTTCCTCGGCCGGGCACATGTCGTAGCCGCCGAACATCTCGCGGAACGCCTTGGCGACGCGGCGCGGCGTGTCCTTGAGGCCCTCGCGGTCCGGATTGTCGCCGGTCCAGCGCAGCAGCGTGTGCACGGCGGCCTCGACCTCGGCCTCGCTCGGGCGATCAGTCACCGGCTTGTCCATGTAGTCGGACTGCGGCATGAGCTTCTTGACCACTGCATCCATCGAAGGCGTCTCCCGTAGTCCCCATGATATGCGGGAACGAATTGAACGGACCACTGCCTTCTTCCGGTCTGCTGACATGTCCTGCCCAGAAGCGGCGCGTATTCCTGAGGGCCGGGGCAAAGCCGGTCGGCTTGCCGACCCGGAACCATCAGCACTATATATGGCCTTGCGGCGGGATTGGAAGATCACCTCGGCGCACGCACTGTCTCCGAAACGGCCGTAGGCTGGAAAACCATGATCGACGACGTCTACAACGCGAAAATTCTCGGTTTTGCCGGAAACATCGGCCGGATCGGCCGGCTGGCGCATCCGGATGCGACGGCGACCGCCCATTCCAAGCTGTGCGGCTCGACCGTGATCGTCGACCTGACGATGCGCGACGGCGTGGTGACGGATTTCGCGCATGACGTGAAGGCCTGCGCGCTCGGCCAGGCGTCGTCCTCGATCATGGCGCGGCATGTCGTCGGCGCGAGCGCGGAGGAACTGCGCCAGGTGCGCGAGACCATGCGCAGGATGCTTAAGGAAAACGGCGCGCCGCCGGAGGGCCGCTTCGAGGAACTGAAATATCTGGAACCGGTGCGCGAGTATAAGGCGCGCCACGCCTCGACCATGCTGACCTTCGACGCCGTCGTCGACGCGATCGGCCAGATCGAGAAGAAGCAGGCGGAAGCGGCGTAGGAGGGGAGCATGCGACCGTCGGAAGCTCTTGCCAAACACCGCGACGAAGTGCTGGCGATCATCGCCCGCTACCCCGTCAGCAATCCGCGCGTGTTCGGATCGACCGCGCGGGGAGAGGATGTCGAGGGGAGCGATCTCGATGTTCTGGTCGACACCGAGGCGACGACATCCACCTTCGATCTTGCCGGGCTGGAAATCGAGATCGAGAAACTGCTGAACGTTGCCGTCGGCGTTCATACGCCGCGCGAATTCAGGCAGGAGGCCGCCGCAAGAATAGCAGCGGAGCACCGGGTGCTGTAGTGGGAGACGCCGGGCGCTCACGGACGCAATTGCTGAGCAACATCGTCGAATGGGGGTAGCGGCTGGACCGCTTCGTCGATGGTGTGTCCAGGGAAGGGTTCATGGGTTCATGGCGGATGAACTCAGGCAAGCAGGTGTTTCCAAGTGCGTGGAGGTGATCGGTGAAGCCAGCGGCGAGATCCTTCGCCGCTATCCGGATCTTACTCAGGCCAATCCGCAACTTGCACTCGTCGAAGCGTATCGAACGCGGAATCGCCTATCGCATGGCTATGAAACGATCGATTGGGAGATTGTCTGGAACGCGGCGCCAAACCATGTTCCCGAACTCGTTGCGAATGTCAGATTATTGCTGTCGAAGGGAGTAGACTGATCTGAGGTTCGCCGAGCCGAGAAAAGGCGGTCGAGACCGCCTGTAAATCGAACGTGTCTCCATTCAGGCGACTGCCTTGTCCGAACCCAGCATGTCGCGCACCATCGGCATGACCTTCGTTCCGTAGAGCTCGATCGAGCGCATCATGTGGGCGTGGGGCAGGGTGCCGGACGAGTATTTCATGTCGAAGCGCTGGACGCCCAATGCCCTGACCGTGTCGACGATTTTCCGCGCGACGGTTTCGGGTGAGCCGACATAGAGCGAGCCCATGTCGGCCTCGGCTGTGAAGCGCGACATGCTTGTCGGGCCCCAGCCACGCTCGCCGCCGATGCGGTCGTGGATCGCTTTGTAGCCCGGCCAGAGCTGCGTGCGTGCCTCCTCGTCGGTGTCGGCGACATGGCCCGGCGAATGCACGCCGATCGGCTGCACGGGCTTGCCCAGCTGCTCCGACGCCCGGTGGTAGAGATCGACGAACTGTCGGAACCGCTTCGGCTCGCCGCCGATGATCGCCAGCATGAGCGGCAATTCATACTGCACGGCGCGGACAACCGATTCCGGGCTGCCGCCGACGCCGATCCAGGTCTTCAGCCTGCCCGTTTCGATCGGCGGATAGACGAGCTGGTTCTTCAGTTCGGGGCGCACCGAGCCCTTCCAGGTCACGGGCCCGTTCTTGAGAAGCGCGGCGAACAGATCGAGTTTTTCGGAGAACAGCCGTTCGTAGTCGTTGAGCGCGAAGCCGAACAGCGGGAAGGATTCGGTGAACGAACCGCGCCCGAGAATGACCTCGGCGCGGCCGTTCGAGATTGCGTTGAGGGTCGAAAAGCGCTGGAAGACGCGGATCGGATCGTCGGAACTCAGCACGGTGACAGCCGAGCCGACATGGATACGGCTGGTGCGCGCGGCGATTGCTGTCAGCACCACCTCCGGCGCCGAGACCGCGAAATCGTCGCGGTGATGCTCGCCGACGCCGATGAAATCGATGCCGACCTGGTCGGCCAGCACACCCTCATCGACGACGTTGCGCAGAACCTCGGCCTGGCTCTGCAATTTACCGTCGAGATCGACGGTGACGTCGCCGAACGTATCCAGGCCAAGTTCAAGTTCCATCATGGCAATCCCGCAAGCTATTGGAGTGAGTGAAGCCGCAACATATGTATGGAAGCGGGCATTTCACATCGTCGCGAAAGTGAACAGACTGTTGGCCAACACGGAAGAGGGCACTTCGAGGTGACCGTCGATCATCATCGCCCGGTGAGGCGAGGTCGCAACTACGCCGGTCCGTGGCGCAAGACGCCCGGACGGCTGCTCGGCACCGGCCTCGTGCGCTTCTACCAGCTGACGCTGTCTGGCTTCGTCGGCAACAGTTGCCGGCACCTGCCCACCTGTTCGGAATACGCCTATGAGGCGATTGCCCGGCATGGGCTCTGGTCCGGCGGCTGGATGGGGCTGTTCCGGGTGATGCGCTGCGGTCCGGGCGGCACGCACGGCATCGACAACGTGCCGGAAGCGCTCGCGCCGCGCTTCGTCTGGTATCTGCCGTGGCGATATTGGCGCATCAGCGCGGCGACCCACCGCCACTGACGCCTTTACGCGGTCTGTTTCAGCGATTATGAAGCCGCTCGCCGCCGGACGCATCCGGCTGTCACCCACCCGCGCTCGTTGGCGGGACTGGATAGAGGAGAATGCCCCATGTCGCGCAATGTGTCCCTGACATTTCCCGATGGTTCCGT
>JAUYMV010000163.1 GCA_030698645.1 Mesorhizobium sp. | reverse complement strand
GTGGCGTCGGACGCCTCCATCTCGCCGGCTTCCTGCTCCTCGCCCGACGAATCGGTCTCCTCGCTGTCGGACTGGTCGCCGCCCGAATCGTCCTCGCCGCCCTCTTCGTTGTTGTCGTCGCCCTGCGGCTGGTCCTCGTCGTCCTGGCTGTCGTCCTCGTTCTGCTGGTCGTCGCCGAGCTCCTCGGCCATCTCCATTGAGACCAGCATCTCGCGCACGACGCGGGCGAACGCGTTCTGGTCGGACAGCGACGCGGCGAGCCCCTCGAAGTCGGCGCCGGCCTTGTTCTCCACCCAGTCGCGCCAGAGGCTGACGACCTTCTCGGCGCTCTTCGGAACGGCGCGGCCGGTCAGCTTCTCGCGCACCATCAGCGCGATGGCGTCCTCGATCGGGGCGTCGGCCTGTTCGGTGACGCCGGCGAGGTTGTTCTTGAGGTAGCGGTCCTCGAGCATGCTCGACAGATTGTCGGCGACGCCGGTCATGGCGCGCGCGCCGATCGCCTCGACGCGGGCCTGCTCGACGGCATCATAGACCGCGCGGGCCTGCTTGCCTTCCGGCGCCAGCTTCGCATGGATCGACGCGTCATGGCAGGCGCGCCGGAGCGCCATCGAATCGCCCAGGCCGCGCGTGATCGCGATGTCGGCGCGCGTCGGCTTCTTGGGGATTTCCGGCAGGCGGGCGCGGGAACCTGCCAGCGCCGGCTTGTCCTTGGCGAAGCTGACCTCCAGCGCGGGATCGCCCGCGATGGCGCGCACGCACACCGAGATGGCGCGCTTGACGGCCTCGCCGTCACCGCCCGTCTTCGGCTTGCCGCGTGTGTTGTCGCCGGGGCCTGCCATGCTCTCCCGCCGCTATCCCAGCACCACGTTGATCGCGCTTTCCTTCAGCTCCTCGCCGAAGGCGCGCTGGTAGAATTCGGCCACCACCGAGCGCTCCAGTTCGTCGCACTTGTTGAGGAATGTGAGCCGGAAGGCCATGCCGACATTGCCGAAGATCTCGGCGTTCTCGGCCCACATGATGACCGTGCGCGGGCTCATCACCGTCGACAGGTCGCCATTGATGAAGGCCGAGCGCGTCATGTCGGCGACGCGCACCATCTTGTTGACGATCTCGCGGCCCTTGTCGTTGCGGTAGTGCTTGGCCTTGGCCAGGATGATGGCGACTTCCTTGTCGTGCGGCAGGTAGTTGAGCGTCGTGACGATCGACCAGCGGTCCATCTGCGCCTGGTTGATCTGCTGCGTGCCGTGATAGAGGCCGGTCGTGTCGCCGAGGCCGACCGTGTTGGCGGTGGCGAACAGGCGGAAGGCCGGATGCGGCCGAATCACGCGGGACTGGTCGAGCAGCGTCAGGCGGCCGGACGATTCGAGCACGCGCTGGATGACGAACATGACGTCGGGGCGGCCGGCGTCGTACTCGTCGAAGACCAGCGCGACATTGTGCTGGTAGGCCCAGGGCAGGATGCCATCGCGGAACTCGGTCACCTGCATGCCGTCGCGCACGACGATGGCGTCCTTGCCGACGAGATCGATGCGGCTGACATGGCTGTCGAGATTGACGCGCACCATCGGCCAGTTGAGCCGGGCGGCAACCTGCTCGATATGCGTCGATTTGCCGGTGCCGTGGTAGCCGGAGACGATGACGCGGCGGTTGAAGGCGAAGCCGGCGAGGATCGCCAGCGTGGTCGCCTCGTCGAAGATGTAGTCGGGATCGAGATCCGGCACATGTTCGTCGCCGACCGAATAGGCCGGCACCAGCATTTTCGATTCGAAGCCGAAGGTGTCCTGCACCGAAACCGTGGTGTCGGGGAGATTGGCTATGTCGCGGTCGACCCTGTTCATCATGCCTCCAGCGCGCCGGTGGTCCCGGGTTGCGCCGCCTGTTGCGTGGATTTTTCGGGGCCGTGTTTAGCGCATGTCCCGGTCGGGTGGAAACACCCAACTGAAGAATGTTGCCCGGCTTGCGACCCGTCCTGTTGCCAGCCTAGCAAAAGCCCGCCTGCTTGAGCTGCCGATAGGCCTGGATGACGTCGCGAAAACGATCCTCGGATTCCCGGTTGCCGCCATTGGCGTCCGGATGGTGCTGTTTCACCAACTGCTTATAGCGCGACTTGATCTCTTCGCCAGTGGCGCCGGCCGCAAGGCCAAGCGTTTCGAGCGCCTTGGCCTCAAGCGCCTTGGGCTTGCGCTGCGGCGCGGGCTTCGCGCCGCCCGTGCCGAACAGGTTGAACGGATCGCGCATGCGGTTGTAGTAGCCGGCGCGCCCCGAACGCTTGGTGGCGAATTCCGGCGTCGAGCGCGTGCTCGCATTGACGCCCATCGCCCAGGTCGGCCGGTGGCCGGTCAGCGCCTCCTTCTGGAAGCGCGCGATGTCGGTGTCGCGCAGGCCGGAGAAGTAGTTGTAGCCCTTGTTGTACTCGCGCACGTGGTCGATGCAGAAGCGGAAATACTCGCCCTCCTTCATGCGCCCGACCGGCGCCTTGAACATGCCCGCCTCAGCGCAGCCGTCCCACTGGCAGCGGGGCGCATGCGCCTTCAGCTCCGCATCCGGGTCGGGGCGAACGCGAATCCGTTCGAAATGTTTCGAGTAGGCTGACATCGACTGATTATGAGTGCTTCGCGAAAGGATACAAGAATTGACTTTTCAGCGATCATGGTCGTATCGCGTGAATCGGTCATGAACGCGTCTCGGCGCGGAGACGACCCATATGGTGAAGGAACGCGCGAATGTCCATGCAGCAGAAGATCGAGCAGAAGCTCACGGCGGCCTTCGCACCAAGCCAGCTCGTGGTGATCAACGAGAGCCATCTCCACGCCGGGCACCACCATACCGGCTCGGATCACCACGGCACGTTCGACGGCTCCGGCGAGACGCATTTCCGGGTCCGCATCGTTTCGGCGAAATTCGATGGCGTCAGCCGGATCAACCGCCACCGCGCGGTCAACGACGTGCTGTCGACCGAACTCGACGGCAGCGTGCACGCGCTGGCGATCGAACCCTCGGCGCCCGGCGAGCCGACGCGCTGGTAGCAGGGAGTCCTACTCCGCCGGCTTGATCCTGAGCCGCACGATGCGGTTCTTCTCGCGCTTCTGCACGACGAACCGCTTGCCGTGGAAGGTGAAGGCCTGCTTCTCCTCGGGGATCGACTGCGTCTCGTGGATGACGAGGCCGGCGATCGTGGTCGCCTCGTCGTCGGGCAGTCTCCAATCGAGCGCGCGGTTGAGATCACGGATCGGCACCGAGCCGTCGACCAGCACAGAGCCGTCCGGCTGCTGCCTGACGCCCTGGATGTCGACATCGTGCTCGTCGGCGATCTCGCCGACGATCTCCTCGATGATGTCCTCCAGCGTCACCAGGCCTTCGACCTCGCCGTATTCGTCGACAACGATGGCGATGTGGGCCTTGCTGCGGAGAAAGGCGTTGAGCTGGTCCTGCAGCGTCGTCGTGTCGGGCACGAACCACGGCTTCGAGGCGACTTTCAGGATATCTATCTTGGCGTAATCGTTGCCGACCTCGTGCAGCGCGCGCAACAGGTTCTTGGCGTGGAGGACGCCAACGATATTGTCGGTCGAGCCGCGCCATACCGGCACGCGGGTGTGCGGGCTGAGCAGCACGGCGCGCACCACGGCGTCCGGCGGATCGTCGGCGTCGACCGTATACATCACGGTGCGGTGGATCATCACGTCGGAAACCTCGAGCTCGGCGAGGTCGAGCAGGCCGCCGAGACGGTCGCGGTCCTGCTTGACGAAGGAGCCTTCGCGATGCAGCACGTCGACCGTGCCGCGCAGTTCGTCATGCGCGGACAGCATCGAGACGTCGTCGGCAAGGTTTACGTCGAAGATGCGCAGGATGCCGCGGACAGTCATGTTTGCGAGCGAGGACAGCGGACCGAACACGAACACGACGAAGCGCGCGAAGGGCGAGACGAACAGCGAAAACTGCTCCGGTCGCGCCAGCGCCCACGACTTCGGCAGGATCTCGGCGAAAATGACCAGCACCACCGTCATGACGATCGTCGCGTAGAGGATGCCGGCTTCGCCGAATATCGACAGCAGCAGGCTCGTGGCGAGCGCGGAGGCCAGGATGTTGACCAGATTGTTGCCGATCAGTAGGGCGCCGACCAGCCGATCCTTGCGTTGCGACAGGCGTTCGATGTGCGACGCGCGGCGATCGCCATTGGCCGACAGCGAGCGCAGCCGGGCGCGCGAGGCAGCCGTGATGCCGGTCTCGGTGCCGGAGAAGAAGAAGGACAGCGCGATCAGGAAGAAAATGGCGCCGCCGGTGATCCAGAGTTGGGTGCTCATCCGGGATGGTTCTCCCTCAGAAACGACAGCACTTCGGATGCCGGCACATCCCTGGCCACGAATGCCTGGCCGATGCCGCGCGTCAGGATGAAGGTGAGCGCGCCGCGCGCCACCTTCTTGTCCTGTGCGATGTAGCCGAGCAGCCGGTCGGCGTCGGGCAGTTGGCCGGGCACGTCCGACAGGCGCCAGGGCAGGCCGACGGTCCGAAGGTGCGTTTCCACGCGCGCGGCGTCGTCCGGGCTGCAGAGGTTCATGCGCGCCGAGAAACGGTGCGCCATCGCCATGCCGATGGCGACGCCCTCGCCATGCACCAGTCGGGTTGAATCGTAGGCCGTCGCCGCTTCCAACGCATGGCCGAAGGTGTGGCCGAGATTGAGCAGCGCGCGGTCGCCGGTCTCGTATTCGTCGCGCGCGACGACCGCGGCCTTGGCCCGGCACGAGATGGCGATGGCCTCGGCCCTGGCGGGGCCGCCGGCGAAGAGTTCGCGCCAGTTGGCTTCCAGCCAGGCGAAAAAGTCCGGCCGGTCGATCAGCCCGTATTTGACGACCTCGGCATAACCGGCGCGGAACTCGCGGGCGGGCAGCGTGTCGAGCATCGCCGTGTCGGCCAGCACGAGCCGCGGCTGCAGGAACACGCCAACGAGGTTCTTGCCGTGCGCCGTGTTGATGCCGGTCTTGCCGCCGACCGAGGAATCGACCTGCGCCAGCAGCGAGGTCGGCACCTGCACGAAATTCATGCCCCGGCGCACGATGCCGGCGGCGAAGCCCGTCAGGTCGCCGATCACGCCGCCGCCGAGCGCAACGACCGCGTCGCCGCGCTCCAGCCGCGCGGCGAGGATGAAGTCGACCGTCTGCTGCAGGAATTCGAAGCTCTTGGTCTTTTCGCCGGCCGGCAGCACGAGAGAGACGGCCGGGATGCCGGCCTCGGTCAGGCTCGCCTCGAAGCTGGCCAAATGCGCCGCCGCGACGTTCTCGTCCGAGACTATTGCCGCGCGGATGCCGGGCAGGCGGCTGGCGATTTCCGCGCCGGCGCGCGCCGCAACGCCCGCGCCGATCAATATGTCGTAGCTGCGCGCGTCGAGTCCGACGCGGACGGTCACTTCGGCGGAACGGGATGTCGCGATGCTCATCTCAGGCCTCCGGCGCCGTGTCGTGCACCGCCGCCAGATGGGCGGCGAGCGATTCGAGCACCTCCTCGGTGATCAGTTCGCGCCGGGCGTCGCGGGTTTGAACCGTGATGTCGGCGAGCGCGTAGACGGGGTAGCGCTCGGCCATCAGGCGCTCCATCACGGCGCGCGGATCCGGGTTCTTCAACAGCGGCCGGTTCGGCTTCTTGGCGACGCGCAGCATCAGCGTGTCGATATCGGCCTTCAGCCAGACCGAAATGCCGTGCTCGGCGATCGCCGAGCGCGCATGCGCGTTCATGAATGCGCCGCCGCCGGTCGACACCACCTGCGGCCCGTCCCGGACGAGGCGCACGACGACGCGCTCCTCCAGCGCGCGGAATTCCGGTTCGCCGTAGCGTTCGAAGAGCTCGGGGATGGTCATCCGCGACACGGTCTCGATTTCATGGTCGCTGTCGGCGAAGGGCAGTCCGAGCGCCTGCGCGACCTTGCGGCCGATGGCCGTCTTGCCGGCGCCCATCAGGCCGATGAAGACGATCGAGCGCTTCCCGATCTGCTTGCGCAGGGCGGCTAGCGTGTCTTCCGCCGGCTGCGTCGCCAAATTCATGCGTGGACCATCGGTTCCTGCGGGCGCATGCCCTTTCCGCCGCGTATCGACATGAAAAGCCGGTTTGCGTCAAGCATTCGGGGGCGCCGGACGCCAAACGACTTGAACTGACGGCATGCGGGCCGCATAACGTGGCGGCGGACGACAGACATGCGAGGCAGCACGGGGCAATGCCGACCCTTTTCAGGTTCCTGACGATCATCGCAGTTCTGGTCGGCCTCGCCTATGGCGGAATGTATGCCCTGGTGCTCTTCGTCAAGCCGAACAAGGGCGAGATGACGGAGCGCATTCCGGTGGAAAAGCTCAATCCGCAGAACTGACGGGCCAAAGCCATGAACAGCGCTTCGCTCGTCGAAGCCTTTCTCGAAATGATGAGCGTCGAGCGTGGCGCCAGCGAAAACACGCTCGCCGCCTACCGGCGCGATCTCGACGATGCGGCCGACCACATGGAGCGCGCGGCTGGCGGACTGGCGGCGGCGACGCCGGCGGCGATCCGGGCCTATCTCGACGGCGTCTCCGAGCGCGGCTTCGCGGCGTCGTCGCAGGCGCGCAAGCTTTCGGCCATCCGGCAGTTCTTCAAGTTCCTCTATTCCGAGGGCCATCGGCCGGACGACCCTTCCGGCCCGGTCGACAGCCCGAAGAAGCAGCGTTCGCTGCCGAAGATATTGAGCGAAGCCGAGACCGGCACGCTGCTCGACCGCGCCGCGGCGGAGGCAGGCGAGGGCGACTGGGCGGCGCTGCGCATGCATGCGCTGATCGAGGTGCTCTACGCGACCGGCCTGCGCGTCTCCGAACTCGTCGCGCTGCCGCTCGGCGTGGCGCTGCGCGACGAGCGCTTCTTCATCGTGCGCGGCAAGGGCGGCAAGGAGCGCATGGTGCCGCTGTCGCCCAAGGCGCGCGCCGCGATGCGGGCGTGGCTGGCCGCCCGGGCGCGGGATCCGCGCGTCGCGACGAGCCCGTGGCTGTTTCCGTCGATTTCAGATGCGGGCTACCTGCCGCGCCAGGTCTTCGCGCGCGACCTGAAGAGCCTCGCCGCGCGGGCAGGCATCGCGACGGCCCGCATCTCGCCGCATGTCATCCGGCACGCCTTCGCCAGCCATCTACTGCAGAATGGCGCCGATTTGCGCGCGGTTCAGGAACTGCTCGGCCATTCGGACATATCGACGACGCAAATCTACACGCATGTCCTGGAGGAGCGGCTGATGCGCCTCGTGCGCGATCACCACCCGCTTGCCGATTAGGCGCGGCAACGGTATGTGAAGTCTGGATTTCGCGCGGCCGGCACCCCACCTCCGGAGTCCGCGCCGCTTGTTTCCCTCGGTTTACGGCGTCTGGTTCGCGAACGAATGTATAATTATCTCGATTTCGAAAAACCCGTTGCCGACATCGAAGGCAAGATCGTCGAATTGCAGAAGCTGTCCGCCGACGGCAGCAGCGTCGATTTCGCCGAAGAGATCGGACGCCTCGAGAAGCGCTCGCGCGAGGCCTTGCGCGAGGCCTACAGGGCGCTGACGCCGTGGCAGAAGGCGCAGGTGGCGCGCCACCCCGACCGGCCGCACTGCATGGACTATGTGCGCGAGCTGTTCACCGACTTCACGCCGCTGGCCGGCGACCGCAGCTTCGGCGACGACCATGCCATCGTCGGCGGCTTCGCGCGGTTTCACGGCGAGCCGGTGGCCATTCTCGGCCAGGAAAAGGGCGCCGACACCAAGTCCCGCCTGAAGCACAATTTCGGCATGGCGCGCCCGGAAGGCTACCGCAAGGCGGTGCGCATCATGGAACTCGCCGACCGTTTCAAGGTGCCGCTGATCTCGCTCGTGGACACCGCGGGCGCCTATCCCGGCATCGGCGCCGAGGAGCGCGGCCAGGCCGAGGCGATCGCGCGCTCGACCGCCGCCTGCCTCAATCTGAGGAGCCCGAGCGTCTCGGTCATCATCGGCGAGGGCGGTTCGGGCGGCGCCATCGCGATCGCCACCGCCAACCGCGTCTACATGCTGGAACACTCGATCTATTCCGTGATCTCGCCGGAAGGCGCGGCCTCCATCCTGTGGCGCGATTCGACCCGCGCCAAGGATGCCGCCACCAACATGAAGATCACGGCGCAGGACCTGCTCGACATGAAGGTGATCGACGCCATCGTGCCCGAGCCGCTTGGCGGCGCGCACCGTGCTCCGGAGGCGGTGATCGCGGCGACCGGCGAGCATATCCAATCCGCGCTTGCCGAACTGTCGCAGTCCAACGTCGACTGCCGCGAGCAGCGACGCGAGAAGTTCCTCGCGATCGGCCGTGGCCTCTGAGCACATTCGCGCCATAAAATTGCCGCGCCGTTCCCATCAATGACATCTGCGTGAGCCTTGACGTGGGTGGCTTGCGGTAATCAATTGTCAAGGTTAACCGGCCTACGGTCGTTACCTTGCCGGATCCGGAACGGAAGAAGTCCGGGTTCAAGGGACAGTTTGCATCAAAGAGACAGACGCGTACCGATGACTGCCAGAACATTCCTCCGCGCCTGCATGGTGCTTGCGGCGCTCGCCCTGGCGGGCTGCAACGGCTCGCTCGAGGAAATCGCGCCGAAATCCGAGCGCCAGCTTTCCGAAAAGATGATGTCGCTGGTCAAGGCCAAGGGCATGACGCGGACCTCGCCGGTCATGTTGCGCCTGTTCAAGGAAGAGAACGTCCTCGAGGTCTGGAAGCAGAAGAGCACCGGCCGCTACGACCTCGTCACCACCTACCAGATCTGCAAATGGTCGGGAAAACTCGGGCCGAAGTTCAAGGAAGGCGACCGCCAGGCGCCGGAAGGGTTCTACAGCATCACGCCCGCGCAGATGAATCCGCAGTCGAAATACTACCTGGCGTTCAATATCGGCTTTCCAAACGCCTATGACCGCGTCAATGGCCGCGCCGGCCAGCACCTGATGGTGCATGGCGCGTGCTCGTCGTCCGGCTGCTACTCGATGACCGATCCGCAGATCCAGGAAATCTATGCCTTCGCCCGCGACGCGTTCAGCGGCGGGCAGACGTCGATCCAATTGCAGGCCTACCCGTTCCGCATGACGCCCGCCAACATGGCGCGCTACCGCAACGATCCGAATTTCGACTTCTGGAAAATGCTCAAGGAAGGCTACGACCACTTCGAGATCACCAAGGTGCCGCCGAAGGTCGATGTCTGCGAGAAGCGCTACGTCTTCAACCGCTTCCCCGAAGGCGAGGCGCAGTTTGCCGCGAATGCGGCTTGTCCCGCCGCGACCCTGCCCGACACGCTGCACACGGCCTACCAGTCCTATCAGTCGAGCTATTCGGCCGCCTTCTCGTCGGCGACCGGACAGAGCGGCTTGCCGGCGCCGAAGCCGTCTATCCTCGGGCCGCAGGAAGCCGACCTCGTCGCCGACTGGAGCAAGAAGCGTTCGCGCGGCGAACGCGTGCCGCTCGAGCCGCCGTCGCTGCGCTCCGACGGTTCGGTGGCGATGACGGCCCGCATGGGGCGCATCGATTCGCCGGCCGGGCGTCGCCAGGCCGAAATCGATGCCGCGGCGGCCGCCAAGAAGAAGGCGGAAGACGAGAAGGCCGCCGAGATCGCGCGCGCCAAGGCCGAGAAGGAAGCCAAGCAGGCGGCGCTCGCCGAGGCGGCGAAACTGGCCGCGCAACCGGCCGCGGCTCCGGCTGAAACGGCTACCGCCTCGGCCCTGCCGGAAGAGCCGAAGAAGCGCGGCCGGCTGTGGAACCTGTTCGGCGGCTAGCGCGCTTGACACGTAACGTTCCGGTCTACGATCTCAAGGGACTCACCTGCCCGCTGCCCGTGCTCAAGGCGAAGAAACGCCTGGCGCGCATGCGGCCGGGCGGCCGGCTCTGGCTGGAGACCACCGATCCGCTGGCCGCGCTCGACATTCCGGCATTCTGCGCCGAGAGCGGCCACGCGCTCGTCGAGACGCAGCCGGTCCACGGCGGCCATCGCTTTCTCGTCGAGCGGCGGCCCGCGCGGTCCAAACACCTGGCCTGAGACTAAATGCCGTTTGCACGTACTGTCGTCATCCTCGGGCTTGTCCCGAGGATCTGC
>JAUYMV010000148.1 GCA_030698645.1 Mesorhizobium sp. | reverse complement strand
GTGGCAACGCTCTCGCAGGCAAAGTCGCCGGGCGCGCTCATGCGCCGAGCACCGTATTTCGAGGGCTTTTCTTGAACCAGCCGGCACATCCGATCCAGCCTCCTTCGGGGTTGTCGAAGGCGGAGGCGCAAGCCCGCCTCGACGCCGAAGGCTTCAATGAACTGCCACGCGCCCGCCGCCGGACGCCGCTGCGAATCGTGCTGGAGGTGCTGCGCGAACCCATGCTGACGCTGCTGATCGCCGGAGGCGTGGTGTATCTTCTGCTTGGCAGCCGCGAAGAGGCGCTCATCCTGCTTGCCTTCGCGTGTCTGTCGGTCGGCATCACGGTCGTCCAGGAAGCGCGCACGGAACGCGTTCTGGAGGCGCTGCGCGATCTCACCAGCCCGCGCGCCCTGGTGATCCGCGACGGAGAACGCCAGCGCATCGCCGGCCGCGAGGTGGCGCGGGGCGACCTCATCGTGCTCGCCGAGGGAGACCGCGTGCCGGCCGATGCGCGGCTGATCGAGGCGGCCAGCCTTTCGGCGGACGAATCCCTTTTAACCGGCGAATCGGTCCCGGTGCGAAAGCGCGCCGGAGCCGGTGATCCGGGCGCACGGCCGGGTGGCGAGGATCTGCCGGTCGTCTTCTCCGGGTCTCTGATCGTGCGCGGGTCGGCACTTGCCGAGGTCACCGCGACCGGGCCGGCCAGCGAGATCGGCAAGATCGGCACGTCGCTCCATGCGCTGGAGATCGAGACGCCGAATCTGCAGCGCCAGATGCGGCGTCTGGTCATCGCGTTCGCCGTCGCGGGCGGCGCCGTCAGCATTGCCGTGGTCGTTCTCTACGGGTTCCTGCGCGGCGGCTGGCTCGACGCCGTCCTGGCCGGCATCGCGGTCGGCATGTCGATGCTGCCGGAAGAGTTCCCCATGGTGCTGGCGGTGTTCATGGCGATGGGCGCCTGGCGCATCTCCAAGGCGCGCGTGCTGACGCGGCGCGCCTCCGCCATCGAATCGCTCGGAGCGGCAAGTGTGCTGTGCACCGACAAGACCGGCACGCTGACCGAGAATCGCATGACGATCGCCGAGTTGCGACTGGCGGACGGCACAGTTCTTCGAGCCAGCGCGACGCCCCTGCCGCCGCCATTCCTGGAGCTTGCCGAGGCCGGCAGCATGGCGTCGGCGACGCAACCCTTCGATCCGATGGAGAAGGCCTTCCACGCGCTCGTTCCGCAGGACGCGGGCGACCTGGTGAAATCCTACCCGATTTCGCAGGACCTTCTGGCGATGACCCAGGTCTGGCAGTCGGAACTGAGCTTCATGGCCGCTGCCAAGGGCGCGCCCGAGGCGATCGCGGCGCTGTGCCGGATGGACGCGGCGGCGCTCGCCGATGTGACGTCAAACGTCGACGACATGGCCAAGGCCGGGTTACGGGTCCTCGGCGTCGCGGTTGCGAAGACCGGAGCCGATCTTCCCGAAGCAGAGACAGGCTTCGACTTCCGGTTTCTCGGCCTGGTCGGGCTGACCGATCCGCTGCGCGCATCCGTGCCCGTCGCGGTCGCCGAATGCCGCGCCGCCGGCATCCGGGTCGTCATGATCACGGGCGATTATCCGGCCACCGCTCAAGCCATTGCCCGGGAGGCGGGGCTGTCCGGCGACCGGGTGATCACCGGAACCGAACTTGCGGAGATGAGCGACGAAGCGCTCACAGCCTCCGTCAGCAGCACGACGATCTTTGCCCGCATCATGCCGGAACAGAAGCTGCGCATCGTCAACGCGCTGAAGGCCGCCGGCGCGGTGGTCGCCATGACCGGCGACGGCGTGAACGACGCGCCCTCGCTGAAGGCCGCCCATATCGGCGTGGCGATGGGCGGGCGGGGCACCGACGTCGCGCGCGAGGCGGCGTCGATCGTGCTGCTCGACGACGACTTCGGCTCGATCGTCAAGACGGTCCGGTTGGGGCGGCGGATCTATGACAATCTGCGCAAGGCGATGAGCTTCATCCTCGCCGTCCATGTTCCGATTGCCGGGCTCGCGCTGATGCCCTTGCTGTTCGGCATGCCCCTCTTGTTCGGGCCGGTCCATATCGCCTTCCTGGAGATGGTGATCGACCCGGTCTGCTCGCTTGTCTTCGAGGCCGAGGAAGAGGAGGAGGGCGTGATGCGCCGTCCGCCGCGCCCGGTGAGCGAGCCGCTGTTCTCCGCGCCAACGATCGTGTGGAGCCTGCTCCAGGGCGTGCTCGTACTGGCTGTCGTCGCAACGATCTTCTGGTTCGCCCCCGGCTATGGGCTCGACGACAAGCAGGTCCGCGCCCTGACCTTCGTGTCGCTCGTCATCGGCATCGTCGCGTTGATCCTCGTCGACCGGTCCCTTTCGTCATCGATCGTCACCGCGATCGTCAGGCCCAACCGGGCGCTGGCATTCGTGCTGCCGGGCGTCGCCGCGATGATCGCGGTCGTGCTTTTCTGGGAGCCGGCGCGCGACCTGTTCGGTTTCGGCGCGCTCACCGGCAGTGTGCTGCTCGTCCCGCCGGCCGCGGGTGTGCTCATCCTGCTCGTGCTGGAAGCCCTGAAGCCATTGTGGCGGCGGGCGGCGCGATACGACGTGTCGCCAGTTGCGGGATAGGCGTCCGCTTGAGCCGGACTTGACCGTCGGGGACTGCAAACGCGCTAGGCTTCCTTGATGCGGCCGTCCTTGAGGTCGAAGGCGCCATGCGCGGACTGTCGCAGGAAATCGTCCTGCAGTTCGCCCCAACTGCCGATATATCCACCGCACTTGCTGCAATGAATCGGCGTCGCCTCGGTGGCGTTCTCGGGAATATCGAGAAGGATGGTGCCGCACGCCTTGCAGTCGAGCTTGTGGTCGAGATATTTCTTGGCCATCCGACACTTGTGCGGCAAATCGGCCGGCGTATCAACCTCCGCCGCCTGCCGCGATGACGCAGGGGCGCAATCGCCATTTTCCTTTGGCGCGGAAACTGATACCGCTTGGCCATTGGAGCGAGGTCGACAGGTGAAGATCGGACGCAGCAGATGGGGATTCGGGGTCGCGCTCGCCGCGGCGCTGATGCTCGTGCTGCAGTCGCTGACCGGCGCCTGGGCGATGGGCGCCAATCCCAATCCGCAGACCGACCTTTTCGGCAACGTGCTCTGCCTCACCAGCGGAACCGACCACGGCATTCCCGCCCCCGGCACGCCGGATCATTCCGGTCTGCCGGACTGTTGCGCTGTCGGTTGCGGCATGTTCTCCGCCGTCGCGGCGCCGCCGCCCGGCACCGGAACGATTGCCGCGCCTCTCGTCACCATCGTCGTCGTCGCGGTGCGCGTCGAACCTTCGGCCATTCGGCCGCTCGCCTATTCGCCCGGCAATCCGCGCGCGCCTCCGTCCGACGTCTGAGCGACCGCTGGCGCCTGTTTGCGCCAACAACATTCCCGATCAGACAGGCAGTTCCCCGCCGATGCGCCGGAACGCCAC
>JAUYMV010000109.1 GCA_030698645.1 Mesorhizobium sp. | reverse complement strand
TAGGCGGCCTGCCAGAGCAGAAAATTCGACAGGCGCTGCTCGCCGCCGGTACGGATGATCAGGTCGGGGTCCGGAATGTCGACGGTGTCGAGAAAGGCGGCGAAGGATTCGGGCGTGATGTCGGCCGGGACCAGGCGACCGGCCGCCGCTTCGGCGGCAATGCGCGCGGCGGCGCGGGCGATCTCGTCGCGCGACCCGTAGTTGAACGCGATGACGAGGTTGAGCGCCGCATTGTCCCGCGTCAGGTGCTCGGCCTCCTCGAGCAGCTTGCGGATGTCGGGCTGCAGGCCCGGCCGTTCGCCGATGACACGCACGCGCACGCCGTTCTGATGCAGTTCGGCAAGGTCGCGACGGATGAAGAGCTTGAGCAGGCCCATCAGGTCGGTGACTTCGGATTTCGGCCGCGACCAGTTTTCCGAGGAGAACGCGTAGACGGTCATCCACTCGATGCCGAGGTCGCCTGCATTGCGCACAGCCTGGCGCAACGCCTCGACCCCGGCGCGATGACCCGCCGCACGCGGCAGGCCGCGCGCCTTCGCCCAGCGGCCGTTGCCGTCCATGATGATCGCAATATGCGCGGGCTTCACACTCGCATCCTCACACGCGTGGGCATCAGACCTGCATGATCTCGGCTTCCTTCTCGACGAGAAGGCTGTCGATGATGGCGATGGTATCGTCAGTCATCTTCTGGATACGCTCGGAGCCGATGCGCTGGTCGTCCTGGCTGATGGTGCCGTCCTTTTCAGCCTTCTTCAGGTTGTCGATGCCATCCCGGCGAACATGGCGGGCGGCGACGCGCGCGGCTTCGGCATATTGATGGGCGATCTTGGCCAGTTCCTTGCGGCGCTGCTCGTTGAGTTCGGGCAGCGGAATGCGCAGCGTGGTGCCGTCCATGATCGGGTTGAAGCCGAGATTGGATTCGCGGATGGCGCGGTCGACGGCGCCGACGACAGACTTGTCCCACACGCTCACCGCGATCATGCGCGGCTCGGGCACGGTGATCGAGGCAACCTGGTTGATCGGCGTCGGGGCGCCGTAGGCCATCACGATGATCGGATCGAGCAGGTTGGACGAAGCGCGGCCGGTCCTCAGCGAGGCCAGATCATTGCGGTAGGCGGAGATGGCGCCGTCCATGCGGCGCTGCAGATCCCTGAAGTCGACTCCGTCGGGCATGTCTTTCTCCCAGTAACCGCACCTTGCGGACTTCTAGACGTCCGCGACTATGGTGCAGCGGCCTTCGCCGCGGAGTATCGCGCCGAATCCACCCTTTTCATGAATAGAATAGACGATTATCGGAATGTTGTTCTCGCGCGCAAGCGCAATTGCGGCCGTGTCCATCACCGCCAGACCCTGGCGGAGCACCTCCTTGTGGGTGATGCGCTCGTAGCGGGTGGCGTCGGGATGGGCCTTCGGATCGGCCGAATAGATGCCGTCGACCTGGGTGCCCTTGAAGAGCGCATCGGCACCAATCTCGGCGGCGCGAAGGGCGGCTGCGGAATCCGTCGTGAAGAAGGGGTTGCCGGTGCCGCCGGCGAAGATGACCACCTTGCCGGCGTTCATGTAGGCGGTCGCCTGGCGCTGCGAGAAGCTCTCGCAGAGCTCCGGCATGGCGATCGCCGAAAGGACCACGGTGTCGACGCCGAGCTTGACCAGCGAGGTGCGCATCGCCAGCGAATTGATGACGGTGGCGAGCATCCCCATGTGGTCGCCGGTGACCCGGTCTCCGCCCTTGGAAGCAACGGCGAGGCCGCGGAAGATGTTGCCGCCGCCGATGACCAGGCCGACCTCGACGCCCATGGCGCGCGCCTCGGCGATGTCGGAGGCGATGCGGTCGGCGACAGAGACATCGATGCCGAACCCCTGCTCGCCCATCAGGGCTTCGCCGGATGCCTTGAGCAATACGCGGCGATAGGCTGGCTTGGCCGACATCAATACCCCGTCTTCGACAGTGATCTGGTGGTTGCGAAACGCGGTATCCCGATACACGAAGGGCGCCGCGATGTCACGCGGCGCCCCGTCACGTAGCGGTGGAAACGCTGCCGTCAGTGCTTGACGGCGGCGGCGACTTCCGCCGCGAAATCAGTCGTTTCGCGGTCGATGCCCTCGCCGAGCGCGTAGCGCACGAAACCGGTGATCTTCGCCGGCGCGCCGATGTCCTTCTCGGCTTCCTTGAGCGCCTGCTCGACGGTCAGGTCCGGGTTGAGTACGAAGGCCTGCTTCAGCAGCACGACTTCCTCATAGAACTTGCGCATGCGGCCCTCGACCATCTTGTCGATGATGTTCTCGGGCTTGCCCGAAGCGCGCGCCTGATCGGCGAAGATCGCCTTCTCGCGGGCTACCGCGTCCGCGTCGACTTCCTCGGCGGTCAGCGCCAGCGGATTGGTCGCGGCGACATGCATCGCCACCTGGCGGGCAAACGCCTTGGCGTGATCCGCGTTGCCGGTCGTCTCGATGGCGACCAGCACGCCGATCTTGCCGAGATTCTCGACGACCGCGTTGTGCACGTAGGACGCAACCGCGCCGTGCTCGACGGCGAGCTTGGTCGAGCGGCGGAAGTTCATGTTCTCGCCGATGGTGCCGACGGCGTCCTTGATCGTGTCAACGACGGTCTTGTCGGAGCCCGGATATCTCGCAGCGGCGACCTTCTCGGTCTCGCCATAGGCGAGCGCCACCTTGGCGACATTGCGCACGATGGTCTGGAACTGGTCGTTGCGCGCCACGAAGTCGGTCTCCGAGTTGACCTCGACGACCGACGCCTCGCGGAAGCCGCCGTCAATGCCGATCAGGCCTTCGGCGGCCGTGCGGCTCGCCTTCTTGTCGGCCTTGGAGATGCCCTTCTTGCGCAGCCAG
>JAUYMV010000106.1 GCA_030698645.1 Mesorhizobium sp. | reverse complement strand
GAAACCATTTGAACGGATGGGCCATTGACCGAGCAGGGCGAACCGGTAGTCCCAGTCGCAGAGGGTGGCGTTAAGCTCTCTGACATTTATCGGGAACAATACGCACATTTCCGGTCGATGAACGACATCCTCTATAAAATTCCGCCGCTTTTCACCGTGGCGCTTGGCGGACTGTGGTTTTTCGCCACTACGCAAATGCGGACTGACAAAGCCATCGCTATTGCGGTCTTTATCTTTAGCGCAATTCTAAGTCTGGCATTTATTAATATTATGGGGCGGTTCGGACGCGCCTTTAATGGCTACCTTGATAACCTCAACAAGCTTGACGGAAATTACAAAGTCACGATCAAGCCTTCGAAACTCCCGTCCACTGTCAAGACGATCCAGTATCTTCTATGGGTAGGCGCCGCAGTATCGCTCGTCGGCGCCGGCTATGCAGCGGCGTCGAACCCGACGATGACGCAAGGGGCAGCGGCATCGACTACCCCTGTCGTGGCCCCGGCCAGTGCACCGTGAGTATGCTCTTTCCCCAACATCGCGCTGCACGCTAACCACGATAGTGTTCCTATGCAGGAGTGTTGTTAGAACCTAGTGTGACCAGTGGGAGTGCGGGGGCGCGCTTAAGGATTGTGGCTATGCCGCCTGCCTTTCCGTGGTGCATGACACCCTGCCGCGCGGCTGAAACTGCACGATGTTTGAAGTCGGCATCTCGCCGCGCATCAGCATTGCGATATGGTTCGCTATACGATCGGCGGCATCGACGAGAAGCACATCGACACGCTTGAGAATATATCCACCGGTGACGCCGCCAAGGCGATGACTGAGAAGGGCGGCAATCGTGGGAAGCGAAGCGCCTAGCTCTTCCGCAATGCCGGCAAAGCTGTGTCTAAGACTATGCAGTGTCAGCCCGTCCAGCGGTCCGGCTTCCGGAGGAGCCTCGCCTCGCTCCTTTGCTATTGTCGCCGCCAATTGCCGCGCCGTCTTCTGGACGGTGCGCTGGTGGCGGTAATCGATCGCAGCTTCAAGAGCAGCGACCGCACCTATGGTGCCCGTCGCGTCTGGCACGACATTCTGGCCGAGGGTCTTTCCTGCGGCCTGCATCGTGTCGAGAGGCTCATGCGGGAGAACGGTCTGCGTGCCCGGCCGCGACGCCGTGGACTGCCGAAGGATACGGGAGAGCGAGCCGCCGTGTCGGACAACCTCCTCGACCGCGCCTTCGAGGCATCGGCCCCGAACCAAAAGTGGATCGCCGACTTCACCTACATCTGGACCGCCGAAGGTTGGCTCTACGTTGCCGCCGTCGTCGACCTGTTCTCCCGGCGCGTCGTCGGCTGGGCGATGAAGGCGGAGATGACGGCGCAACTCGTCACCGATGCCCTCATCATGGCGATCTGGCGCCGAGGCAAGCCCGACAGCCTGCTCCATCATTCCGACCAGGGATCGCAATATACCAGCGAGCAGTTCCAGCGGCTAATGGCCGACCAGGGCATAACCTGTTCGATGAGCCGATCCGGCAACGTCTGGGACAATGCTGCGATGGAGAGCTTCTTCTCGTCGCTCAAGACCGAGCGGACAGCCCGCAAGGTCTACAAGACGAGGGATGACGCCAGGGCGAATGTGTTCGATTACGTCGAGCGCTTCTATAACCCTCAGCGACGGCATTCGACGCTGGGCTATCTGAGCCCAGTCGAGTTCGAGGAGCAAGCTATGTTAGCTTAACCGGCTGTCCGAAAAACCGGCAGCAGGCCACATTGCCCGAAAGAAAAATCGACGCTATGGCGCGACTTTTCCGTTCAACCGCTGGATCATTTCTTTTCCGAGGGACGCGCCAACCGCACGCCTAGTCCGCCGCCGTTTGCCGGGATGAACTCGATGCCTGCGTCTACTAACGCCCTGATTATTTTGTTTGAAGTCTCTGCTCTCCCTCCCAACGGACCATCCTCTGCTTCAAGTCGAGCGATCGTCGGCTCGGAAACTCTCGAGTGGATAGCGAGATCCGTTTGAGACCAGTCCAGCAAAGCTCGCGCTGCCTTCACCTGGCGGGTCGTTATCCCCGGAAAACGAAGTGATAGATTTTCTATTGACATTCACCGGGATCGAATTGATATTTTTCCTATCAAAACTCTGTTAGATCGTCGGCGATTTCGCAGAGCGGCTGACCTCGATGCAGGAACATCTTGGCCAGCCTGACCACAACCTAAGCTTTCGAGGAGCTCGGATCATGGCTGATTCCGACCATAGCATGAGATTTGTCCGCGTCACGCGCCGGAAGGCGCTTGGTGGCGCGGTCATTGCCGCAACCGGATGGACGTTTGGAGGCGATGCGAAGGCTCGAAGCCTTGGGCTGCTGGCGGCAGCAGCCGGCACGGGAGGCGATAGTCCTCAATCGGACCCTGCCATCGCGCTATGGCGAGAGTGGGCGGCGGCGCATGAACTAGCCGAACGGCTGGACCGTCGGCAGCAGGAACTGGAAGCCGAGCTTGCCGAGCGGGTGGATGGCCTGGGAACGACGGTCTGCATTCCTGGAGGAGAGCCAGTCTATGTCTGTTCGACACATTCGCTCGACCGGATCATCGGAAGTCGGACTGACATGGCTCATATCCGCAAGAAGGCGGAGGCCGAGCTTGCATCAAAGCAGGCACAGTTCGACGCTGTTGGTGAGGAGATTGGCTACTTCTCGGGGCTGAGGGCTGAGCAGGAGGGGTTTCGGCGGACCCAAGCCCTGCTGGAAGCGCTATCGAAGACGCCGGCAATCACGTTTGCCGGCGTGGTTGCCAAGCTCGATGCGGTCATGCGCGAAGGCGAGGCGTGGGAAGAAGAAGATCCTTCGGCATTTCCTTGGCCGCAGATCCGCTCGGTCCACGACGATGTGGTGCGGATCGGGCGCGGCATGAACCCGGGACTTTTTGTCCCGAGTGCCGAACGATGAAGATGACACCGATTGGAAGCTGCCTGAATTTCAGGGTAGGCAGGAACGGGCGAAGGTGTTCATCAGGCAGCAGATTTGAGCAGTTCACCTGAGTGTTTTCCTTTTGGGAAGCCAAGGTGAAGAAGCCGGTCAGGGTCCATGCTTGTCTGGAAGCGGTGGCCCTGGCCGGTCTTCTGCCACGCGTCGGTAGACGGGAAGCCGACAGGTCCGAGAGCGCGTTCTACCGCTGACTTGCGAAGATGTGCCGCCGCGGATGACGCGGCCCGTTCCTTCAATTGTCGCTTCATTACATTGACACCACCTGGCGTCCGCCGCATCTCTTCGCAAGACGACGGGCCTCGGTAGCAAGAAAATCGCGACATTTCCGCCGACACCTACAAAGCGCGGCCTCAAGCGCCTAAGTCAGGCGCTTCATCACGGCAAATCAAAGATGTATGCGTCACCGCCGCACATGACTCCCACTGGTTCGTACGCGCGTCGTGCGCTGTTGTTTCCGTGGAGCAAGCGGTCTCAAATCTCCACGGCTAGTAAGTGTCGACTTCGGTCAAAACCTGCCCGAGCATGACGGCGCTGATTTGAGGCCCGGGCAGCTTGCAAGCCTTGCCACGCCGTTCCGGCTTTGCCACATAGCGCCAATGGACATTCCAGCCTCCGACCTCGTGGTTCTCAATCCCGCGGAAGCCCGCATTCTCGGCTGCCTTGCCGAGAAGAAGGAGCTGACGCCGGATGTCTATCCGCTGACGCTGAATTCGGCGCTCGCCGCCGCCAACCAGAAGACGGCGCGTGATCCGGTGATGGCGCTGGAGCAGGCGGAGGTGCATCGCGCGCTGACGACGCTCGAGCAGAAGGGCCTGGTGCGTCAGGTCTTTGCGTCGCGCGTCGAGCGCTACGAGCAGCTTCTGTCGCAGCGCTATTCGCTGACAAGGGGCCAGACCGCGATCATCGCGCTGCTGCTGCTGCGCGGCGCGCAGACGGCGCACGAACTTCTGGCGCGCAGCGAGCGCATGGCGGCCTACCACTCGATCGAGGATCTGAACGGCGATCTCGACCTGCTGATTGGCCGCAAGACCCCGCTGGTGCAACTGGTCGAGCGCGGACCCGGCCAGCGCGAGGACCGCTATGTGCATCTCCTGTCCGGGCCGGTGGCCGCCGTTGCGCCGATGGCAAACCGGCAGACGCAGGCGTTCGCGCCGGTGTCGGGGATTGAAGCCCGCATCGAGGCGTTGGAAGCCCAGGTGGCGGCGCTCAGCGCCACGGTCGAGGCGCTGGCCCGCAAAGGCTGACGGGCGAGGCATCCGGCGCCTCCCGATCGCTGGAATGACGGCGCCCGCCAGCGGCTCCTGGCGTCATCACGCCGCGTTCTCGCGGCCTTGATTTGAAACCCGTGCCGCTGCTGCTACGTTCCTGCGCAAACCGGAGGATCCGTCATGCTGAAATCTGCCGCGCTTGCACTGTCCCTTGCCGCGATCCCGCTGTCGGGCATTCCCGCCTCCGCCGAGACCGCCATCTTCGCGGGCGGCTGCTTCTGGTGCGTCGAATCCGACATGGACCAGGTGCCGGGCGTCACCGCGACGATCTCCGGCTATTCAGGCGGCACCAAGAAGAACCCAACCTATCAGGATCACGAGGGCCACCGCGAGGTGCTGAAGGTCGAGTTCGACCCGTCCAGGATCAGCTACGATCACCTGGTGACGACCTTCCTGCGCACGATCGATCCAACCGACGAGGGCGGCCAATTCTGCGACCGTGGATATGCCTACACCACCGCGATCTACGCGGTTGGCGACGCACAGCTGGCGTCGGCGACCAAGGCCAAGGCAGATGCCGAGGCGCAGCTCGGAATGAAACTCGCGACCCAAGTGGCGTTAGCCTCCGAGTTCACCGAGGCCGAGGACTATCACCAGAACTACTACAGCGTGAATCCGGCGAAGTACAAATACTACCGTTTCGCCTGCGGCCGCGACGCGCGCGTCAAGGACGTCTGGGGCGCCGACGCCTACAAGGGCGTTCCGGCGCACTGAGGGACCTGGCAAGAGCCGGGGACAGTCCACTTTTCGTCCATACGAGCGGGATCGACCCGTCGCGGTCGTACGACATGCAACTGTCCCCGGTATCGTTCAGCCCAGTTTCGCGTCCAGCGAGATGTCGATGGCCCCGAGCGCCTTGCTCACGGGGCATTCCGCCTTCGCCTTGGCGGCGAGTTCCTCGAACGTCGCGGCGTCGATTCCCGGCACCTTGCCGACCAGCCTCAGGGCGCTGCCGGTGATGCCGGTTCCGGGCACGAGCGTCACCACCGCCGTGACCTCGAGGTTCTCGGCCGGCGTGCCGTTCTCGGCCAGGAAGTGCGACAACTGCATGGCAAAGCAGCCGGCATGGGCAGCGGCGATCAGCTCCTCGGGATTGGTGCCCGACTTGCCGCTCTCGTCCTGGAAGCGGCCCTTGAACGAATAGGGCTGCCCGGCGAAGGCGCCGCTCTGCATGTCGAGGGTTCCGGCTCCCTCCGTGAGCGTGCCCTTCCAGTTGGCGGTTGCGGTACGGTTCATGGCGATCTCCCTGAATGGTTTCGGACCGCCGACGTGGCGGCGATTGCCCGAACATAGCGCCGAAGCTGGCGATTTCCACGCCGTTTCGGCGAGGGATGCCGGCGCGCGACGTCACCTTTCCGGCATCGGCAGATTCAGATCGCCTCGCCGCGCAAGAGCCGCGGGGTGCCCGGGGCAATGCCCGAAGCCTGACGGATGAAATAGGCCTTCATGCGCGGCATGCGGTCGACGAGGCCGAGTCCGATGTCGCGTATCGCGCGCAGCGGGCCGACATCGTTGGAGAACAGCCGGTTGAGCACGTCGGTGGTGATGCCCATCTGGACCGTGTCGAAGCGGCGCCAGCGCTCATATTGCTGCAGCACGTCGAGGGCGCCGATGTCGCGGCCGAGGCGGTCCGCCTCGACGATCACTTCGGCGAGCGCCGCGGCGTCCTTGAAGCCGAGATTGAGGCCCTGGCCGGCGATCGGGTGGATGCCGTGCGCGGCATCGCCGGCAAGCGCGAAGCGTGGCGCGACGAAGGCGCGCGCCAGCGTCAGGCCGAGCGGCCAGGCCCGCCTGCCGCCCTCGACGCGGATTTCGCCGAGCTTGAGGCCGAAGCGCTGCTCCAACTCGCTCTCGAAGACGATGTCGTCCTCGGCGACGAGGCGCCTGGCATCCTCGGTGCGCTCGGTCCAGACGATCGACGAGCGGTTGCCGGTCAAGGGCAGGATCGCGAAGGGTCCGGCCGGCAGGAAATGCTCCTCCGCGCGGCCATTGTGCGGGCGCTCGTGCGCCACCGTGCAGACGATGCCCGACTGGCCATAGTCCCACTCCACCGTCTTGATGCCGGCCATGTCGCGCAGCTTCGAGCGCACGCCGTCGGCGGCGACCAGCAGGCGGGTGTTGATGACGATGCCGTCCGCGAGCCTGACCGCGACAGCGGCCGGGCCGGTCTCGAAGCCGTCGACGGCGACGCCCTCGATGATGTCGATGCCGAGTTCGCCGGCGCGCCGGCGCAGCGCGCCATTCAGCACCTTGTTGGCGACCATGCGCGCAAAGGGCTCGCCCGGTTCGATTTCGCCGCCGAAGGTGAGAAACACCGGGCGCACCGGGTCCGAGGTGCGCGAATCGGTGACGATCATCTCGGTGATGGCCTGGGATTGCGGCTCGATCTCCGCCCAGCAGCCGAGCCTGTCCAGCATACGCGCGGCGGCCGCGGCGATCGCCGAAGCGCGGCCGTCCTTCTGCCAGACGCCTTCCGGCGCCGCATCGACGACGGCAACCTTAAGGCTGGGCCTTGCCTGTGCGATCGATACCGCGGTCGCCAGCCCGACATAGCCGGCGCCCGCGACGAGAACGTCGATGCGGTGAAGCGGGGCGTCCTTCGGCTGCATGCCTGCTCGTCCATCCGTCATTTCCGTCTCCCTTGCATGCGCCGCTTCGCCTTGACATCGCCTGGCAACAGGTCTGAAAGGCTTTGCCGGCTCGTGCGATACCGTCGGCCAATCGGGATTACAGCCTCATGACCGGCTCTCAGACGCTTTTGTCCATACTCGAACTCGAGACGCTGGAACACAATCTGTTTCGTGGTCGCAGCCCCTCGACCTCCTGGCAGCGCGTGTTCGGCGGCCAGGTCATCGCGCAGGCGCTGGTTGCGGCGCAGCGCACGGTCGCCGCCGACCGATATGTGCACTCACTGCATGCCTATTTCATGCTCGGCGGAGATCCGGCGATTCCGATCGTCTATGAGGTCGACCGGCTGCGCGACGGCGGCAGCTTTGCCACGCGGCGGGTGACCGCGATCCAGCACGGCAAGGCGATCTTCTCGCTCGAGGCGTCGTTCCAGGTCGAGGAGACCGGGCTCGACCACCAGGTGCCGATGCCGCTCGATCTGCCGCAGCCGGAGACGCTGCTCAGCCACAGCGAACTGGTCGGCGAGCTCGGCGATGCTATCCCGGAAGGCGTCGCGCGCTTCTGGAAGCGCGAGGGGCCGATCGAGATGAAACCGGTCAGTCTCGTCCACTACACCAGCCGCGCCAAGCTGGAACCCAAGCAGCAGGTCTGGGTGCGCGTGAAGGAGAGCGTGCCGACCGACCGCGCGACACAGGCGGCGGTGCTGGCCTATCTCTCCGACATGACGCTGCTCGACACGTCGACCTTCGCGCACGGGCGCGCGTTGTTCGACGCCGATATCCAGGCGGCCAGCCTCGACCATGCGATGTGGTTCCATCGTCCGAGCCGGCTCGACGGTTGGCTTCTCTACACCCAGGACAGTCCGTCTTCCTCGGGATCGCGCGGCTTTACCCGCGGCGCCCTCTACGAGCGGGACGGCACGCTCGTCGCCTCGGTGGCGCAGGAAGGTCTGGTGCGCTTGCGCACTCAGCACAAGAAGTAAGCTTTTCTTAATTGTTGCCTAATTTATAGGCAGAACGGCAGTGCACAAATTGCGGGCAGTTTCGCGACTGCCGGCTATATTCTTATCCTTTCAATTGGTTAGACCCGGCTCCGGCAACTGGCACGGAGCTTGAATTGCGTTGGTCAGTCACCGCGTCTTCTCGACCCGGCGATCTTACGCAATCGCGGGGGACCCGCAAAAGCAAAGGGTGAAACCTTATGAAAATCGTGATGGCAATCATCAAGCCGTTCAAGCTGGACGAGGTGCGCGAAGCGCTCACCACGGTCGGCATTCAAGGGCTGACCGTCACCGAGGTCAAGGGCTACGGACGTCAGAAGGGGCATACGGAGATCTATCGCGGCGCCGAATACGCCGTCAGCTTCCTGCCGAAGCTGAAGATCGAAATCGCCGTGAGTTCGGACATGGCCGACAAGGCAGTGGAAGCAATCTCGGTAGCGGCTAAGACCGGCCAGATCGGTGACGGAAAGATCTTCGTTTACCCGATCGACTCGGCGGTGCGCATCCGCACCGGTGAAACCGACAACGACGCGCTCTAAGCCGCCAATTCCGACATCATGGAGAGATCAATGAAAATTCCGACCGGTCTTGCGCCACTGGCGCGCACCGCCCTTTTGGGCACACTTGCACTGGGCGCCCTGGGGACGCTCGCCGCGTTCGCGCAGGAAACCGCGCCCGCCGCCGCCGATGCGGCCGCAGCCGCCGCCCCAGCCGCACCCACGGTCGACAAGGGCGACGTCGCCTGGATGATGACCTCGAGCGCGCTGGTTCTCTTCATGACCATCCCGGGTCTCGCGCTCTTCTATGGCGGACTCGTGCGCGCCAAGAACATGCTCTCGGTGCTCATGCAGTGCACGATGATCGCCTCGGTGGTCATGATCGTTTGGGTTCTCTGGGGCTATTCCATGGCCTTCGGTGGCGGCACCAGCCCGTTCTGGGGCGGCCTCGGCAAGATGTTCCTCGCTGGCGTCACGCTGGAGACGACATCGGCGACCTTCACCGACGGGGTCGTGCTGCCTGAATATGTCTTCATCGTTTTCCAGATGACATTCGCGGCAATCACGCCAGCCCTGATCATCGGCGCCTTCGCCGAGCGCATCAAGTTCAGCGCGGTCATCCTGTTCGTCGTGCTGTGGGTCACCTTCGTCTACTTCCCGATCGCGCACATGGTCTGGGACGGCGCGGGCTACATCTTCAACCTCGGCGCCATCGATTTCGCCGGCGGCACGGTCGTTCATATCAACGCGGGTATTGCGGCTTTGGTCGGTTGCCTCTTCGTCGGCAAGCGACTGGGCTACGGCAAGGAAAATATGGCGCCGCATTCGATGACGCTGACCATGGTCGGCGCGGCAATGCTCTGGGTCGGCTGGTTCGGCTTCAATGCCGGTTCCAACCTCGAAGCAACGGCCGGCGCAACGCTTGCCATGATGAACACCTTCGTCGCCACGGCGGCGGCGGTGCTCTCCTGGTCGGCGGTGGAAGCCCTGATCCGCGGCAAGTCGTCGATGCTTGGCGCCGCGTCCGGCATGGTGGCCGGCCTTGTCGCGATCACGCCCGCTTGCGGCACGATCGGGCCTGTCGGAGCGATCATCCTCGGCATCGTGGTCAGCCCGGTCTGCTACTTCTTTGTGTCCACCGTGAAGGGCAAGTTCGGCTATGACGACTCTCTCGATGTGTTCGGCATCCATGGCGTCGGCGGCATCCTCGGCGCACTCGGCACGGGTATCCTGACCGCGCCGATGTTCGGCGGAACCGGCGCCGAAGACTTCAGCATCGGCTCGCAGCTTTGGATCCAGTTCCTGGCAGTCGTCATCACCGTTCTTTGGAGCGGCATCATCTCGGCCATCCTCTACAAGGTCGTCGACATGATCATCGGTCTGCGTCCGACGGTCGAAGCCGAGCAGCAGGGCCTCGACATCACCTCGCACGGTGAAGTCGCATATCACACCTGATAGGAACGGCGCGGCCCTGGCCGCGCCGCTCTCCCCTTCAAGCGGCGCCCTCCCTGCCGTGGCAACGAGGTCCGGATCTTCCGGGCCTCGTTTCTTTTTGACTCCGCGTCCTGGCAACCTCGCGTGGCACTGAAATCGGGCGGCTTGGCCGGCGCCTGCGCACGTTCGGATCCTGTTGCGATGTGCCCGACGATCCGAGGACCGAGAATCCATCAACTCGAACCTTGAAGCCGACCGCCGGACCCGCCGAAGACCCGCACGGTCCGA
>JAUYMV010000101.1 GCA_030698645.1 Mesorhizobium sp. | reverse complement strand
CCGGACGAAAAGCAGTGCAAAACGAAGGGGAAGGCGCCCTTCCCCATTTCGTCCTCGAGGATCGCCGCGACGTCGTCGTCGGCGTCGCGCGCATGGATGACGAGCGGCAGCCCGGTCATGCGGGCGGCGGCGATATGCTGGCGAAAGCCCGACGCCTGCACGTCGCGCGGCGCCTTGTCGTAGTAGTAATCGAGCCCTGACTCGCCGATGGCGACGACGCGCGGATGCGCCGCGATCGCGACCAGTTCGGCAGCCGTGATGCCCTCTTCTTCGGCGGCATTGTGCGGGTGCGTGCCGATCGAGCAGACGACCTCCGGAAATTGCTCGGCAATCTGGCGTATCTGGTCGAAACGGCGAACGCGCGTCGAGATCGTCACCATCAGTCCGACGCCGGCATCCTTCGCCCGCGCGATCACGTCCGCGCGTTCGTCGGAAAAATCCGGAAAGTCCAGATGGCAGTGGCTGTCGACCAGCATCGCGTCAGGCGCCCGCCGCATCCGTTTCGACATAGCGCGGGAAGACGCCCGTGGGCGCCGGCAGCGACGTGCCCGGCGCGAGCGCATCAGCGTCGCCCACCTGCGCGAAATCGCGTTTTCCGGGCGCCACCGCCAACAGGTCGAGCAGCTTCGCCGCAGAGCCCGGAAGGTAGGGCTGACAGAGCAGGGCAACGCGCCGCACGACCTCGGCGGTCGTCCACAGCACCGCCTCCATGCGCGCCGGGTCTTCCTTGCGGAGCGCCCACGGCTTCATGCGGTCGAAATAGCGGTCGCCCTCGGTGACCACCGCGAAGATGGCGGCCAGCGCGACGTGGATCGCCTGCTCGCCCATGGCATTGCGCGCCGCGGCGAGCGCGGCTTCCGCCTGGGCCAGAATCTCGCGGTCGGCGTCCTCGAGCGCGCCGTTCGCCGGCACCAGGCCGCCGCAGTTCTTGGCGATCATCGACAGCGAGCGCTGCGCCAGGTTGCCCAGACCGTTGGCGAGATCGGCGTTGGTGCGGTTGACGATCGCCTCGTGGCTGTAGTTGCCGTCCTGGCCGAACGGGATCTCGCGCAGCATGAAGTAGCGCACCTGGTCGAGGCCATAATGCTCGGTCAGCGTGAACGGGTCGATGACGTTTCCGACCGACTTCGACATCTTCTCCCCGCGATTGTAGACGAAGCCGTGGCCGAAGACGCGCTTCGGCGTGGCGATGCCGGCCGACATCAGGAAGGCCGGCCAATAGACCGAGTGGAAGCGCGTGATGTCCTTGCCGATGACATGCACATCCGCCGGCCAGTAGCGCCAGCGCGCGTCGGCGGTGTCGGGATAGCCGACGCCGGTGATGTAGTTGGTCAGCGCGTCGACCCAGACGTACATCACATGCTTGTCGTCGCCCGGAACCGGCACCCCCCAGTCGAAGGTCGTGCGCGAGATCGACAGATCGTTCAGCCCGGAGCGCACGAAACTCAGGATCTCGTTGCGACGCTCCGGCGGGCCGATATAGTCCGGATTGGCGTCGTAGAAGGCGAGCAGGCGGTCCTGGTAGGCTGACAGGCGGAAGAAGTAGCTTTCCTCGGCCACCCACTCGACGGGGGAGCCCTGCGGTCCGTAGCGTACGCCGTCCTCGCGGACTTCGGTCTCCTCCTCGCCGTAATAGGCCTCGTCGCGCACCGAATACCAGCCGGCGTAGGAATCCTTGTAGATGTCGCCATTGGCGGCCATCGCCGTCCAGATCGCCTGCGAGGACGCATAGTGGCGCGCTTCCGTGGTGCGAATGAAATCGTCATTGGATATGTTGAGCGCCGACGCCATGCGCTGGAACTCGGCCGCGTTGCGGTCGGCGAGCTCGCGCGGCGAGATGCCTTCCTTGCGCGCCGTCTGCAGCATCTTGATGCCGTGTTCGTCCGTCCCGGTCAGGAAGAACACATCCTTCCCGTCGAGGCGCTGGAAGCGCGCCAGCGAATCCGTCGCGATCATCTCGTAGGCGTGGCCGATATGCGGCTTGCCGTTCGGATAGGAGATCGCGGTCGTGATGTAGAACTTCTCTTTGGGCATCAGGCAAATGTTCCGGGAATGGCCGTTCGGTGTCGGATAGCGCATCGTCGCCGCCATTGCTATCCCGGTCGGGCGGCGCAGCTATGCGGAAAACGCCTCGCCGATGCGCCGCAGCAGGCCGACGACATGCTGGCGCTTGTCGAGATTGTAGGTCTCGGTTTCGTAGACCGCGGTGCTGACGCCTTGCCACAACTCGGCCAGGCGCGCCGCGCGCCGACCGTCGCCTGATGCCGCCGCCTGCGCCGCGTTGCCGGCGATGCGATCGAGCAGATGGCTGTTGAGGATTTCGAACTGGATGTCCTGCTCGCGGCCGCTGACCGCGTCGGCCAGCCGGTAGGCGTCGAGCGGATCGCGCCGGCCTT
>JAUYMV010000073.1 GCA_030698645.1 Mesorhizobium sp. | reverse complement strand
ACGAGGTTGCGCGCGATCTGCAGGCGCTGGCGCATGCCACCGGAAAAGGCGCGCGGCTCGTCGTCGATGCGGTCTTCCGAGATCTCGACACGCGACAGCCAGTCGGCGGCGGTGGCGCGGATGTTGCCGTAGTGGCGGTCGCCGACCGCCATCAGGCGTTCGCCGACATTGGCGCCGGCCGAAACCGTCATGCGCAGGCCGTCGGCGGGGTTCTGATGGACAAAGCCCCAGTCGGTGCGCATCAGGAATCGGCGCTCGGCCTCGCTCATGCGGTAGAGGTCGCGGAACTGGCCGTCGCGCATGCGGTAGGACACCGAGCCCGAGGTCGGCGACAGGCGCGTCGAGACGCAGTTGAGCAGCGTCGTCTTGCCGGAACCGGACTCGCCGACGATCGCCAGCACCTCGCCGGGCCAGAGCTCGAACGAGACATTATCGCAGCCGAGGCGCGCGCCATAGGATTTCGACAGCGCGGAGACGCGCAGGAGCGGTTCGTCGGTCATGCCGCTTCTCCCAGTTCGCCGACATGGCCGTCGGCGCGCCGCGTCTCGCAATGGTCGGTGTCGGAGCAGACGAACATGCGGCCGCCACGGTCGTCGAGCACGACCTCGTCGAGATAGACCTGCTCGGCGCCGCAGAGCGCGCAGGGCTTGTCGAAGGTCTGGATCTCGAATGGATGATCGTCGAAATCCAGGCTGACGACCTCGGTGAAGGGCGGGATGGCGTAGATGCGTTTCTCGCGGCCGGCGCCGAAGAGCTGCAAAGCGGGCGACATGTGCATCTTCGGATTGTCGAATTTCGGCGTCGGCGACGGGTCCATCACGTAGCGGCCCTCGACCTTGACCGGATAGGCATAGGTCGTGGCGATGCGGCCGTGTTTGGCGATGTCCTCGTAGAGCTTGACGTGCATGAGGCCGTATTCCTCGAGCGCGTGCATCTTGCGCGTCTCGGTCTCGCGCGGCTCAAGGAAGCGGAGCGGCTCGGGGATCGGCACCTGGTAGACGAGCGTCTGGCCGGCATGGAGCGGCGTCTCGGGAATGCGGTGGCGGGTCTGGATGATCGTCGCCTCGGCCGTCTTCGTCGTCACCGCGACATTGGCGACCTTTTTAAAGAAGGCGCGAATGGAGACGGCGTTGGTTGTATCGTCGGCGCCCTGGTCGATGACCTTGAGCACGTCGTCAGGCCCGATGATGGCGGCCGTCACCTGGACGCCGCCGGTGCCCCAGCCATAGGGCATCGGCATTTCGCGGCTGGCGAACGGCACCTGGTAGCCGGGAATGGCGATGCCCTTCAGGATCGCGCGGCGGATCATCCGCTTGGTCTGCTCGTCGAGATAAGCGAAGTTGTAAGTGGCGACGGATGTCATCGGGCGGTCTTTCGCTGGATGAGAGAGGGTCGCGGCAAAGCGCTTGCGATCCGCACATTTTTGTGCGATTTATGGAACGATCGAGACCGTCGCGAATGAAGCGGGCCGCGCTGATACGGGAGCTTCGCGCCCTGGCCAAGGATCAGGGCAAGAGCTTCGTCGTCTTCATGGACAAGGGAAAAGGCTCGCACTA
>JAUYMV010000072.1 GCA_030698645.1 Mesorhizobium sp. | reverse complement strand
AAAAATGCCGCCACGGCGCGGCGCCCGCCTGGCCGACGAGGACGACCGCGCGGGCCGGCCGGCCTGCGGGACCGGGCGGTGGCGCACCGTCCGGGCCGAAGACGAACCCGCCGCGCGCAATCAGGCCGTTGCTGTCGAGTTCGCGGATCAAGTCGGCAATCATGCTGGCTCCCTGCCGCGAAACTATCCGATGCCGAAGGCGGAGACGACTGAATTGCGGCCGCCAATGACACGCCGTCGCCGTTCACCGCGACGTGATGAAGCGCTCCAGCTTGCCCAGGGTCTGCAGTCCGAGTTCCACGGCCCCGAAGCCGATCGCCGCCTGGAATTCGGCCGCGGTGCTCAGCACCATGCCGAGGGTCACCAGGGTGAACCCGTCATGATCCTCGAAGGAGGCCCAGGCGTCGGCGTGTTTCGGGCCGTTCTCGCCCCAGAGAAGCGTGTAGGCGAGCCGTTCCTCGGTCCTCACCTCGCCATAGCGATGATGGTTCGGGTAGACCGTGCCGTCCGGCCCGATCATGTCGAAGACCCATTCGCCGCCGGTCCGCAGGTCGATCCTCTTCGTCCGGCAGGAATAGCCGTCCGGTCCCCACCATTGCGGCAGCGTCTCGTTGTTCATCCACGCGCCCCAGACCACCGCGCGCGGCGCCCTTATCACCCGCCGCAGGATCATGGTCCGCTCGGCGACGCCGGCGAGATTGTCCAGTCCGGCGCCAAAACCCTGGCGGTAGCCGGCCTCCATGTCCGCGGCCAGCGAGGACAGCTGCACCGTCACGACCAGCCGGCTGCGTTCGCCGAGGTCGGCGAAGTCGGCGGTGATCAGCGCCGCCGATTGCGTCACGCCCTCGGACGAGATCAGCTCGTGGTTCACGCTGCGCAGCGCGGGCTGCAGGACCAGCCAGCCGACCTCGCAGCGGATGTCGGGCTGGCCCGCCACCTTGCAGAGCGAGACCTCGCGTCCGCCGACCCTTGTGTCGGCCTCGAGGAATTCCACGGTGACCGCCGGCGACGGGGCCGCCCAGACCGCGCGCGCGGCAGGCGCCGTCCAGGCCTGCCACAGCGCCGACACCGGCGCGGCAACGTCTCGCTCGAAGGTCAGCGTCGCAAAACGGTTCGCTTCGTCGCTCGGCGCCCCGACGGTCGTGCCGCTCGGTTTCGGATTGGATGTCATTGTCCGCGTTCCTTCATCACGTTCATCACAAAGGCGTCCAGCCGGTCGAGCCGCGCTTCCCAGATGGTCCGCTGCGCGTCGATCCATGTCCGCGCCGGTTGCATGGCGTCGAGCACGATGGCGCAGGTGCGGACCCGGCCGTCCTTGGACGTAGCGATCAGTCCGGCCTCCTCCAGCACGGCGAGGTGCCGCATGACGGTGGGCAGGCTTAGACCGGTCGGGCCGGCCAGATCCGTCACCCGGGCGGGCCCTTCGGCCAGCCGGGTGAGGATCGACCGCCTTGTCGCGTCGGCAAGGGCGTGGAAGAGCAGGGAGAGATCGGGATCATGCTTAGCCATATAGCTAAGTATCATCGGCGCGGATCGCCGCGCAAGGGAAAACTTCGTCGATTGGCTAAGTTTTCCGCCGAGGGATCGAGAGCGCCGTGACGGCCCTCGGTTTACCGGCCCCGCTCCGGCCCGCCGCATCGTTCCGGAGACGTGCCGAGACGAGCGCTACTCCTTGAACGCGCTGCGCCATACGGCCTTGTGGATCATGTCGGCGACTTTAGCCCCGCCTGAGTCGGGCTCGCTTCACGTGAAGGCGTCGGGCATCGACTCCTTCTTCTGGCGGATGAAGGCGGTCAGCGCTTCGTCGATGGCCGGGTCGAGCGGCGGGGCTTCGTAGGTGTCGAGCCAGCGGCGGGCCAGATCGTTGGCGCGCTGGGGGGCTGTCTTCTGGCCTTCGGCGAGCCACTGCTCGTAGGAATTGTTGTCGGCGATCGACGAGCGGTAGAAGGCCGACTGGAAGTTCGCCTGGGTGTGGTCGCAGCCGAGATAGTGGCTGCCCGGGCCGACCTGGCGGATGGCGCTCATCGCCTGGCCGTTCTCGGAGAGATCGACGCCCTCGGCGAATTTCTGCTGCATGCCGAGCTGGTCGATGTCCATCATGAACTTTTCGTAGCAGGAGGCCAGCCCGCCCTCGAGCCAGCCGGCCGAGTGCAGCACGAAATTGGTGCCGGCGAGCATGGTCGAGTTCAGCGTGTTGGCGCTCTCATACGCGGCCTGCGCGTCCGGAACCTTGGAGGCGCACAGCGACCCGCCGGTGCGGAACGGCAGGCCGAGGCGGCGGGCGAGCTGCGCCGCGCCATAGGAGACGAGCGAGGGTTCCGGCGTGCCGAAGGTCGGCGCGCCCGACTGCATCGAGATCGACGAGGCGAAGGTGCCGAACAGGACCGGCGCGCCGGGGCGGATCAGCTGCGTGAACGAGGCGCCGGCAAGCACTTCGGCCAGCACCTGCGTCAGGGTGCCGGCGACGGTCACCGGGCTCATCGCGCCGGCAAGGATGAACGGCGTGACGATGCAGGCCTGGTTGTTGCGCGCATAGACTTTCAGCGCGCCCAGCATGGTCTCGTCGAACACCATCGGCGAATTGGCGTTGATCAGGCTGGTCAGCACCGTGTTCTGCTCGACGAAATCGTCGCCGAACAGGATTTTGCACATCGCCACCGTGTCCTCGGCGCGCTCGGGCGCGGTGACCGAGCCCATGAACGGCTTGTCGGAATATTTGATGTGGGCATAGATCATGTCGAGGTGGCGCTTGTTGACCGGCACGTCGACCGGCTCGCACACCGTGCCGCCCGAATGGTGGATCGACGGCGCCATGTAGGCGAGCTTCACGAAGTTCTGGAAATCCTCGATCGTGGCGTAGCGGCGGTTGCCGTCGAGATCGCGCACGAAGGGAGGGCCGTAGACCGGCGCGAAGACGGTGGCGTTGCCGCCGATCTGCACCGAGCGCTCCGGATTGCGGGCGTGCTGGGTGTAGACCGACGGCGCGGTCTTCAGGAGCGAACGGCAAAGCCCTTTCGGGAAGTGGACGCGCTCGCCCTTGACGTCGGCGCCGGCCTCGCGCCAGAGCTGGAGGGCTTCCGCGTCGTCGCGGAAATCGATGCCGATCTCTTCCAGCACCGTGTCGGCATTGTTCTCGATGATCGACAGGCCCTCCTCGTCGAGGACCTCGTAGACCTTGATCGCGCGCCGCACGTAGAACTGTTGGACGCCCGGACCGCCGCCCGAACGCGCCGCGCGACGGGCCG
>JAUYMV010000067.1 GCA_030698645.1 Mesorhizobium sp. | reverse complement strand
GGGCCCTATTACGGCTTCTTCCGGCCCTATCATCTGACCTCGCTCGAAGTCCCGCTCACCTGTGCCCGCGCGGTGCTCTACGGCAAGCCCGACATGGTGCCGCTCGACACGCCCGTCGCCGAAGTTTGCGCCGTCGCCAAGCGCGATCTCGCGCCCGGCGAAACGCTCGATTCGATCGGCGAATACATGTACCGCTCCTGGATCATGACGGTCGGCGACGCCCGCGCGGCGCGCGCCATTCCGTGCGGCCTGCTCGAGGGCGGCAAGGTTACCGCCGCGGTGCGCAAGGGCGAATTGCTCACCCGTGCGAACGCGACGCCCGACATGACGTCCAGGCTCTACGAGTTGCGATCCCTGCAGGACGCGATGCTGCTTGGCTGAACGCCAATCGAGCGCCGCGCCATGGACGCCTGGATCTCCGACGCAAACCGGCCGGGCGTTGCCGCGCGGCCGGTTTGTAGTCTCGGTCGGGGTGTCGGCTTAGCCGTCGATCCACACGACCGTGCGCGACGAGGTGTTCACCAGCACCGGGCCGCTGTCGGTATAGACGTAGGCGTAGGCCGGATCGCTCGGCACCTTGACCAGCTCGATGCCGGCCGGAATAACGCTGCCGACGGTCATCCCGTTGAGCGCGACCTTGGCGGTCGGATTCGCCTGCACATAGGTCACCGTCTGCTGCGGCACGACATAGCCCGGCGAATAGACGATCTCGCGCGTCTGGTTCCGGACGATGACCGGGCGACCGTCGACATAGACATAGGCATAGTCGGCGTGATCGGGGATCGGCGTCAGCATCGCGTCAGCTGGCAGAACCATGCCTTCGCGCACGCCACCCTGGACCATCACCGGCTGCACCGGATTAGCGACGACATAGTCCACTGCCGGGGCAGGCACTGCCGCGGCCGAACCGATCATGGCGCCTGCAAAGCCGCCGATCACCGCGCCGACGGGGCCACCAACGACCGCGCCGGCAACAGCGCCAGCTGTGCCGCCAACGGCGACGCCGGCGTCAACGTTCGGGCTGGTGCTCTGCGTCTGGTTGTTGTCGACATCCGTGGCGCTTCCGGCAGCCGGGGCGCCCGGCGCCGGGACCGGTGTTTCCTGGGCCTGGGCGAGGCCGAGTGTCACGGCCGAAATGGCGGCGGATGCAAGAAGTAGCTTACGCATGGGATGTTCCTTTCGCGTTTGTGTCCCTCGGCGCACCAACGCATCCCGCCCGGCCCGGTTCCGATTGTTGTCGCCGTCGGGATCACGAAATATGTCCCATCCCTGGGAAATGGCGGCATCCGTGAGGCGCCGCGAAACCGCCAGTTCTGTCGTGGAATCAGCCGGATGCCGTGCAATCCTCGGATACCCGGGGGCTACTGCCCCAATTCCATCCCGCGTTTTCGGGCGGCCTCCACCGCCTCCGTCAGCAGGCCCTTCAGCCGGTCGCCGCCCATAAGTACGGCGAGTGCTGCGGCAGTCGTGCCGTTCGGGCTCGTGACCTGCTCGCGCAGTCGCCCAGGCTCTTCCCTGCTCTCTGCCGCCAGAGCAGCGGCGCCATATACGGTCTGCATGGCGAGGAGCTTTGCGGTCGTCTCGGGCAGGCCCGCCGCAATGCCTGCCGCGGTGAGGCATTCGATGAAGTGGAAGACATAGGCCGGACCCGAGCCCGAAACCGCCGTGACGGCATCCATCAGGCTCTCGTCGTCAATGGCCGCGACTTCGCCCGACGCCGACAGCAGCTCCGCGACGAATTGTTGCGTTGCGGGCGACACATGCGGGTTGGCGAAGGTCACCATCATGCCCTTGCCGATCGCCGCAGGCGTGTTCGGCATGCATCGGATGATCGGTGTACTCGGGCCCAGGATATCCTCGAAGACCTTGATTCCGGTGCCCGCGGCAATCGACAGAAACGTCGTGCCGGCGTCCGTGAAACGTCGATAGGCGGGCACCACATCGCGCATCACCTGCGGCTTGACGGCGAAGATGACCAGTTTCGGCGCGACTTCCGTCGCGATCTCCGCCGCGCTCGCGACAACTTCGACGCCAAGCGCGGCGGCGCGCGCGCGCAAAGCCTCGCTTGGCTCGACCACCAGCAGTTCGCCCGGCGCGAGCCGGCCCGAATTGAGCCAGCCCGACAGCATCGCGAACCCCATGTTGCCGCAGCCGGCCAGCACCACCATAACCGCCATCATCGCCTCCTTCGCATCTTGCCGACGAATGGACCGCCGGGGCGAATCTTGCAAGATGCGAGGGGGTTCCTCAGTCCGCCACGCGTGTCGCCACCGGAAAGCGCGCGACGAGGCGCAGGCCGAGGGTCGCCATGACGAAGAACATCCAGACCGGGTCGGCGCGGCGGAAGAAGAAGCTCTCCAGGAAGGCGTTGAGTGCCGTGAACAGCAGCATCATCATGAAGAGATCCGCCAGGAGCACGTTCTCGCGTTTGCGTCCGACGCGGGCGTAGTCGGTCAGCGGCGCGACAAGGAAGGCGACGATCGCGGCCGCCAGCGCCGGCAGGCCCATGATCGCGGCGATGTCCAGGTAACCGTTGTGGCCATGCACGATGCCGCGAATGTCCCAGCTTCGATCGAACGGCTGGTCCATGGACGACAGGAACGGCGTGCCCCAGAAACTCTCATAGCCGTATCCCGTCCAAGGCCGCTTGGCGATCATCTCGCCCGAGAACTCCCACAGCGCCGTGCGCCCGGTATAGGTCAGGTCGGGCAGATGCTCGGCGGCGAAATGGCGGAGCGGCTCGAGAAACACAATTCCAAGCGTGGCGAGCGCCGTGCCGGCGATGGCGAGTGTGAAGAACACCGGCGTCAGCAGGCGCATGCCGATCAGGCCGGGCAGCATCACCAGCAGGATCGACAGCGGCACCAGCCCGGCGGTCGTCTTCGAGCCGGTGTTGATCATGAAGGTCATGGCGGCGACGAACAGCAACGCACCGAGCCCGCGCCAGCCGCGCCGCCACAGATAGAGACCGGCGAACGAATAGCAGGCCATCACCGGCCCGGCCACGTTCTTGTGGCTGAATGCGCCACGCCAGAAGCCGGCATGCTCCGGCTCGAGGGAGTTTGTGCCGTGGATCGCTTCGGCGGGAAACACCACCAGTCCGACATAGCAGAGCGCGACGGTGAAGAGCCCCGCGAAGGCGATCACCGCCGAGAAAGAGTCGGCATCGCGCGGCATGGTCAGCGCAGCGGCGATGGTCATGATGCCGATCACCGTGAACATCGCCGCGCGCATCGCCGCGGCGGGATCGGTTGCGTTCATGACGGAGAAGGCGAAGAAGCCGAGCATGAGTAGCCACCACGGGCTCAGCAGGGACGCCAGCACGCGCCGGTCGACGAAGGAAAGCAGCGACAGGATTGCGATGCCGCCCAGCGTTCCGAAGCCGAGCTGGTTCACCATGTCGCCGCCGCCCGAAGGCTCCAGCGTCGCGCCGGCCGGTTGGAACGGCCGGAACGAGACGATGACGATGGTCAGGAGCAACGCGGACAGGATCGTCGCCACGCGTCGCGCCGGAAAGGCGTCGGCAATGCGT
>JAUYMV010000066.1 GCA_030698645.1 Mesorhizobium sp. | reverse complement strand
CAGGTGGCGGTGCGCGTCAGGATTTCGCCCGGCTGGCCGGCGGGTAGCGTGTTGCCCTCCTCGTCGACAATGCGGATGTCGACATTGGGCGCCGCCTGGCCGATCGAGCCGAGGCGCTTGATGTCCTCCGGCGTGCCGTCCGGTCTGTGCTGGCGCTTGTGCAGCGTCGTGCCGCCGCCCTCGGTCATGCCGTAGAGCTGCAGGAACACCGGCCCGAGCAGCTGCAGGCCGCGCCTCAGCAGCGGCACCGGCATCGGCGCGGCGGAATAGCAGATCGTGTGCAGCGACGAGAGGTCGGTGTCCTCGATGCCCGGCACGTTCAGCATCGCCTGCACCATGGTCGGCGCCATGTGCGTCATGGTGATCTTTTCGGCGGCGATCGCCTCGACGATCTCGGCCGGCTTGAAATCATGATGCCAGAGCACCGTGCCGCCGCGCAGATGGATGGCAAGCTGCAGGAAACGCGAGCCGACATGGAACACCGGCATCATCAGCTGCAGCCGGTCCGACACGATCAGCCCGAGTTCGGTCGCCATCAGCTGCGCCACCGCGATCTCGCCGCGATGCGTGCGCATGACGCCCTTCGGCCGGCCCGTGGTGCCGCTCGTGTAGATCAGGTGCATGATGTCGTCGGGCAGTGGGCGGCATGGCGCGCCGGCCGGATCCCCGGTCGCAACGAAGTCGGCATAGGCGGTGGCCCATTCCGGCGCTTCGCCGCCGAAGCAGACGAAGGCCTCTATGTTGGGCAGTGCGTCCTTCAGCTTCGCCACGGTCTCGGCATACATCGCCTCGAAGAACAGGATGCGCGGCCCCGCGTCGTTCAGGATGTAGGTCATCTCCGGCGGCGCGAGACGGAAGTTGACCGTCGCCACGATGAACCCGGCGAGTTCGCCGGCCGAGTAGATCTCCATGAATTCCGGCGTGTTCTGCGACAGCACGGAGATGCGGTCCTGCTTGCGCACACCGAACTTGTAGACCGCCGAGGCAAGCTTCTGCGCGCGCTCGTGATGCTGGCGAAAGCTGACGCGCTCGCCGCCGAAATAGGTGAAGGCGATCTCGTCGGGAAACTTGTAGGCGTTGTTGCGAAGGATATCGCCCAGCGTATCGATCATATGCGTTGCCCCTCCCGGGCGGTCTCCGCGTCAGGCCTTGGGCAGCCCCATGCGGTTCGCGATATTGTTCTTCTGGATCGCCGTCGAGCCGCCGATGATCGGCATCAGCAGCATGTCGCGCACGTAGCGCTCCATGTCGAAACCCTTGGCGTAGCCATAGGCGCCCATCACCTTCTGGCATGTCAGCACGATGTCGAGCCCGAGCTCGCAGACATACATCTTGGCCATCGAGGTCTCGACGCTGCACGGCAGATTGTTGTCGGCCAGCCAGCAGCCGCGATAGAGCATCAGGCGGGCCGCCGCGAGCTTGGTCTGTGCGTCGGCCAGCATGTGGCGGATCGACTGGATCGAGCAGATGCGGCTGCCGAACTGGCGGCGCTGCTGCGAATACTCCCACGCGTCGTCGACCGCCTGCGCGGCGATGCCGAGCGCCATGGCGGCGACCTCGAGCTTCTCGACTTCAAGCGCTGGACCGGCCAATTTGGTCCAGCCATTGTTCCAGCCGGCCTCGCCGCCGACCACGTCGTCGATCGAGATCTCGACATTGTCGAGCGTCACGTCGTTGGTGTTGAGACCCCGCGCGCCCATTGCCGGGATGTGCGTCAGCGTCACGCCGTTCGCCGTCGGCGGGATCAGCACCAGCGACAGGTTCTTGTAGCGCGCGTCGGGCTCGCCGGAGCGCACCAGCGCGTAGATGTAGTCGGCGGTTTCGGCGCCCGAGCACCAGCGCTTGTTGCCGTTGATGATCACCTTGTCGCCGACGCGCTCGGCGCGCGTCTTGACGCTGGCGAGGTCGGAGCCGACGTCGGGCTCGGACAGGCCGTAGGCGAACAGGATTTCGCCATTGGCGAATTTCGGCAGCATGGTGCGCTTCTGCTCCTCGCTGCCGGAGGCGAGGATGTTCATGCTGCCGTAGCAGGCGTTCATCAGGTAGAGTGTGCCGATGACCATCGAGCGACGCGACAATTCCTCGACGGCGACCATGGTGGCCAGCACGTCGCGTCCGGTGCCGCCATATTCCTCGGGGATCGTCATCCCGCAAATGCCGAGCTCGCGAATCGGGTCCATCAGCGAGCGCGGCACCTTGTCCTCGTCGTCCCACTTCGCCATCTGCGCGCGCGTCGCATGGCGGTCGAGCATCTTGCGGATGCTGTCACGCAGCATGCCGATATGTTCTGGCTCACCGAAATCCATAGAAATGCCTCCCTGACTTCCGCCGCTCAGAACCGTCCCTGCACGCATCGCGCAGGCGGACGCCTTCTCCCGCCAGGGGAGAAGGGATGCGCCTCAAAGCCCGTTGAACTTCGGCTTGCGCTTCTCGGAGAACGCGTTGATCGCCTCCAGATGATCCTGGCTGCGGTTGGTCAGCGCTTCGTAGGCCATGCAGGTGTCCATCATCGTGTGGGCCAGCTGCTTCAGCCCGATATTGATCGCGGTCTTGGTGTATTTGATCGACTTCATCGCGCCTGCCCCGAGCTTCTTGGCCATCGCGTCGACCTTGGCGTCGAGTTCGGCGGCCGGGACCGAGTAGTTGATCAGGCCCATCGCCTGCGCATCCGGCGCCGTGATCAGATCGCCGGTCATCAGATATTCCTTGGCCTTGGCGTAGCCGATCGCCTGCGGCCAGATCACCGCGCCGCCATCGCCGGCGGCAAGGCCGACGCGCACATGCGGGTCGCCGAAGCGGGCATGGTCGGCGGCGATGATGATGTCGCAGAACAGCGCCATCGTCGCGCCGAGGCCGACCGCGTCGCCATTGACCTTGGCGATGATGATCTTGTCGCAGTCGAGGATGCCGAACACGACGCGCTTGGCCTCGTTGATCGAGCGGTCGAACATTTCGGTGTCTTCGTACATCTGGCGCATGCCGACGATGTCGCCGCCCGCCGAGAACGCGCGCCCCGCGCCGGTGAAGATGACGACGTCGATCGAATGGTCGAGGGCGAGATCGTAGAAGATGCGCGAGGATTCCTCGTGCATCTCGGCGGTCATTGCGTTGAGCTGGTCGGGCCGGTTCATCGTCACCGTCATGGTGCGGCCGTCCTGTTCGAACAGGAAATATTTGTAGCCCGAGTAATCGACGATCATAGGCGTCCTCCAGAGAGTGTCGGCGGAGCCATCCGGTCCCTGCCGCTCA
>JAUYMV010000064.1 GCA_030698645.1 Mesorhizobium sp. | reverse complement strand
TCATTGATCGCGCACAGCTCGTTTACGAGCAGTTTCTCCACGAGTTGGACAAGCCACCCATGAAATTCCTGTTCCTGGCTTTGCAGGACCATTTCGATCTGCCGTCGACAGGCAAGCTCGACAAGAGCCTCATCGAGCGCGTTCTGGAGCAGAAGGTTACATTTGAAAGTCCGAAAACCCGAGCACTGAAGCATGGAGACTGGGCGCTCACGTTGGCGGATTCCAACTACGGAGCATGCTTCATCAAGCCGGATTTGACGACGATCAGCTATTCCGGAGCCTTCTTGAGTGACGCGCCGCCTCAACCGAAGTTTCTCCAATTCGCAGCGGGCGAAAAGCCCAAGTTTTCCGACCTTTACTTCGGAGACATCTCAGCATTCGACGCCTCGAAGCCGGTCGTCTTGCAAGTCGGCTCCCAGGACTTCAAGCTCACAGCCGACAAACATGGATCTTTGGTGGCTTCAAACACAGATCGCGCTGAGATTCTGAAAAGTCTGGCTGCGCAGGAGCAGACGGTGTTTGTAAAGGGGACATCTCGTATGGGTGGCGAGGTGACATACAGCTTCTCCACCAAGGAGCTTCCGGCAACCCTCGATGCATTTTCCGCTGTTTGCGTGCAAAACGACGTCCCGCAGACGTACGGAGAATGGCGCTTCAAGCGCAAGCCCAAAGGCTCCGCAGTTGCCTATCTGCCGGACGTCAAGGGATTTTCGGTCGAAGTCCTTTGTGCCTACGACGACATTTGGGTCATCGTCGAGGCAAACAAGAAAAAGTGGCCTGCTTCACTGCTGAAAAGCAAGCGGACGACGATGGTGATGGGAAACAAAGGAGAACCCGAATACTACTTCCCCGATCTAACGCTGGGCACGCAGGACGAGGTCGCATTTTTCACTGGATTAACGGGTAATGCCGCAAAGAAATACGCAGATAGCCTGATGAAATGGGACCGGTCTTTGCTGGGTTTTGGTAGCGATGAAGGTATCTTGGCGTACGTCACCCTCCCGGGAAAAGGATCCGGGAAAGCGATCAAGGCGGCAACCGATACATGCGCTGCGCTGGCAAGCAAGTGAGCAGCCAGGACCACCCGCTCGCGAAACAAGTCGGACGAGGCGACCCTCTTTGTCCACCGCGGAGGTCTTTCCCAGCACCCCCCGCATGTCGGCCAACCGCTGCCGAAGGTTTGCCCGCTCGCGAAATCCGAACTCGAAAGCACGTCGAAGCCGGTGGCCGAGACCCGAGAACTCGTGCCTCGGCGTTGCGATCCGGCTGTCCAATGACGGCAAACGCGATCCGGCGCCGGCCGCCTCGGAGTCCGGGACGCCGATACCCTACGGCGCGCTGAAGGCGAGTTCGACGGCGACCGGCACGTGGTCGGACGGCTTTTCCCAGCCGCGCACGTGCTTTTCGATCGCGGCGGAGGCGAACTTGTCGGCGGCCTCGGGCGACAGCAGGACATGGTCGATGCGGATGCCGTTGTTCTTCTGCCAGGCGCCGGCCTGGTAGTCCCAGAACGTGTAGACGCCGGGATCGTCGGTCACGGAGCGGATCGACTCGGTGAAGCCGAGATTGAGCAGCCGGCGGAACGACTGGCGGGATTCGGGCTGGAACAGGGCATCGTCGACCCAGTCCTGCCAGCGCTTGGCGTCCTCCTTCTCGGGGATGACATTGTAGTCGCCGGCCAGCACGAGCGGCTCCTCGAGGGCGAGACGCTCTTCCGCCCAGGCTTCCAGGCGCTGCATCCAGCCGAGCTTGTAGGGGAATTTCTCGGTGCCGACCGGATTGCCGTTCGGCAGATAGAGCGACACGACGCGCAGCGCCTTTTTCCGGCCCCTGGCGTCGACGACCGAGAAGACGCCCTCGATGAAGCGCGCCTGCTCGTCGAGATCGTCGCCGGAGAGGCGGAGGTTGACCTCGTCGAAGCGCAGCTTCGACAGGATGGCGACGCCGTTGAAACCCTTCTGGCCATGCGTCTCGACATGGTAGCCGAGCGACTCGATCTCCAGCCGGGGAAAGCCCTCGTCGACCGTCTTGATCTCCTGCAGGCAGACGATGTCCGGCCGGCTTTCGGCGAGCCAGGTCAGCAGGTTGTCGATGCGCGCCTTGACGCCGTTGATGTTCCAGGTCGCGATCTTCATCGGCGGGCGCGAAATCAGACGGAGAAGCTGGTGCCGCAGCCGCAGGCGGCCACCGCG
>JAUYMV010000043.1 GCA_030698645.1 Mesorhizobium sp. | reverse complement strand
CCAGCGCCCCGCCCTCGCCCCTGGCGAGTTTTTCATCCGACGCCGCCGCCATGGCGCGCGCGCGATCATGCGTCACCGCGACGTAGGCATTGAAGCGTTCGTTCGCCGCATCGATGGCGGCGAGATACGCGTCCGTGAGTTCGCCGGCGGAAAACTCCCCCCCGCGCAGCCTGGCGCGCGCCTCGGCGATGGTGAACTTCGTCAGATCGGTCATGAAACGAGCTTCTTTTCGTAAAATCGCGAGTGGCCTGAATCGGGATAGTCGAGCACCGCGCCGCACTGCACGAAGCCGGCGCGCTCGTAGAGCCGGTAGGCGGCCTCGAAGCCGGGCGCCTCGCCCGTCTCGAGCACGATGCGGGCGATGCGCTTTTCGGCGGCAAGCGCCTCGATGCGCTCCAGGAGCGCCGCGCCGACGCGCTGGCCGCGCACTTCCGGCAGTGTGAACATGCGCTTCACCTCGCCGAGCGACCCGCCATGGTCCTTCAGCCCGCCCATGCCGATCGCACGGCCGGTCTCGTCGCGCGCGACGAACAGCGTGATCGACGGGTCGTCCATCTGCTCGACGGTCAGCTGGAACTGGAACTCGCGCGGCGTCAGCGGAATCATCGTCTCGTTGAGCAAGGCGACGAGCACGCGCACCTCGTCCTGCAGGGGTGTCTCGACAGCGATGCGCATCGCCTACTCCACCACCTTGGGCACGAGGAAGAAGTTCTCGTCGGTCGCCGGCGCGTTGGCGACGATGTCGGCGGCCTTTTCCCCGTCGGTCACGACATCGGCGCGCTTCTTCATCTCCATCGGGATGACGGAAATCATCGGCTCGATGCCGGACACGTCGACTTCGCCCAATTGCTCGACGAAGCCGAGGATGGTGTTCAATTCGCCGGTCATGCGCTCGGCGTCTTCCGGCGTGACGGCAATGCGGGCAAGGCGCGCGACGCGCTTGACGGTGGCGAGATCGACGGACATCGGGGCCTCATGGAAACGGCGGGACTTGCCGTTCGCGCTATAGCGGCGGCGCGGACGGGGTGCAACCGCGATGTGCCTCGGGCGCGCTCAGGGAAGCGGCACATCGGGGCATAAGTAGTAGCTCCCCGTATTTCCGCTGTCGCCGCCGTCCTCGTTCACCGGCCGGACCGATACGATGTCGATCTGCGTCGGGCTCATCTGCACGATTGAAAGCATGTCGGGGAACAGATAGCCGGGCTCCTGGCAGATCGCCGTCACCGCCCAGGCGGGCGCGCGCGTCGCCTTGATGATCTGCACGAACTCGCAATTGTATTCGATGCTTTCGAGGCCGTTCGCCGTCAGCAGGACATTTCCCGCCTCGATCACGCTTTGCAGGCCGTCCTTCTTCGCCGCGGCGCAGAGCTCCTCGGTCTGGAGGTGCACACCCTTGATGAAATCGGCTTCGGCCAGCGCGGAGCTGGCGGAAAGGCCGAGGGCAATCAGGCAAATCGCGGGACGCATCACGTCAGTCTCCTCTCTGGCTTTGCTGTCGTATCAGATTTCGACGGCCGACCCGACCTTCGGCACGATGACCCTTGTCTGCGAGCCATGCATGGCTTCGACGAACCTGTCGGCATTCTGGTCCAGCATCGAGAACGACGCGTAGTGGATCGGAACCACCGTATCGAACTTGAAGAAGCGCTGGCAGGCAAGTGCCGCCACCGCGCCACCCATGGTGAAGCGGTCGCCGATCGGCACCAGGCCGATCTTCGGCTCGTGCAACTCGTTGATCAGCGCCATGTCGGAAAAGATGTCGGTGTCGCCCATGTGGTAGAGCGTCGGCGCATCCGGGAAATGCAGCACCAGCCCGAGCGGATTGCCGAGATAGGTGTTCTTGCCGCCCTCGCCGCCGGCCGACGACGAATGCAGCGCCTGCACGAACGTCGTGGTGAAGCCGCCGCAATCGACCGTTCCGCCGGTATTGCCCGGATTGATTTTCGATCCGTCGACGCCCTTGCCGACGAGATACATGCAGATCTCGAAATTGGCCACCAGCATGGCGCCCGTCGCCTTGCAGATCGCCGCCGCGTCGCCGACATGGTCGTCATGGCCGTGCGTCAGGAGCACGTGGGTCGCCCCTTCGGCGACCGCCTCCCAACCCTGCTTCGCCGACGGATTGCCGGAGATGAACGGATCGATGAGGATTTTCGCGGCCCCCGTCTCGACGCTGAATGCGGAATGGCCATGCCAGGTCAGTTTCATGGTTGCGTGTTCCTCGCCTTTATGATGCACCCAAGATAGAACGCGGCGCGCCTTCGTCGAAAGGCCCTGTCAGGCAAAATCAACCGTGACGATCCTCAGCCTCGAAGACCTTGCCCGCAGCCTGCCCGAAGGCGTACCCGTCGCCGCGATCGATCCCGGCACCAAGACGATCGGCCTCGCCGTATCGGACCGCGGCCTGTCCTTTGCCCATCCCCGCCCCGTCATCGCGCGGCGCAAGTTTGGCATCGACGCGGCGTCGCTTCTGGAGGCGCTGGCGAAGGAGAAGGCGGGCGCGCTGGCGATCGGCCTGCCGGTCAACATGGATGGCAGCGAAGGCCCGCGCGCTCAGGCCAGCCGGGCGTTTGCGCGCAATCTGGAACGGCTGACCGATCTGCCGCTGGTCTTCTGGGACGAGCGCCTGTCGACGGTCGCCGCCGAGCGGACTCTGATCGAGATGGATTTTTCACGCAAGCGTCGGGCGACCAAGATCGACTCCGCCGCCGCCGCCTTCATCCTTCAAGGGGTGCTCGACCGGCTGCGTCAGCTGCGCTGATGCGCGGCGGGAAGTGGCGCGCGCGCTGGCCTGCGAACCAGACGCGGAGCTGGGCGCGCCTGCGGAAGGCGAAGATGCCGGCAATCAGCAGCGTGTCGAAGACGCAGGCCTTGGCGACCAGCCACGGGATCGTCGCCGGATCCATGCCGAGCATCTGGCCGTAGAGTTCGAAGACCAGCTCGTGCAGCGCGCGGCTCAGATAGATCGAGCCGAAATTGATGTCGTTGGCCGACAGGAAGAACCAGCCCCAGAAGAAGCCCATCGGCGCGGCCCAGAAGATCAGGAGATAGCGCATCAATAGGCTCCGTCGCGGTCTTCGTTCCGGCCGGACAGCCGGGACAGCATGGATGAATGGGCCGCGCCCGCGGCCATCAGGCGGGCGGCGGCGCGAAGGTCGTCGCCCTCGACGATGGTATGGAGGGACGCTGCGCGACGTTGCGCATGCACCGCGACATAGGAGGCTCCAAGTGCCGCGACCTGGAACGCGGCGGCCTGGAAGAGCCCGTCGATCGGCCTGAACGCGCCGAACAGGACGAGCGCGCTCATCGCGGCGATGCCGCCGGCGAAGGCAAGCCCGGACACCTCGTCGATCGGACCGGGAAACTCCGCGTCGCCGACCGCCGCCGTGACAAGCGACCACAGGAACAGCGCCGCCACGAAGCCGAAGCCGGTCGCAAACACCGTCGACAGCAGGTTGCCGGTTGGCGAACCGGCGTCAAATCCGGGCGCCGAGGCGCCGAGCGTCAAAAGCGCGGTCTGCATGCCGGAATCGCCGGAACCGGCCAGCCCCGCCAACAGCGCGAAGACCATCATCCAGTGGAAGGGCAGCACATATGTCAGGAACAGCCGCATCTTGACCCCTGTTGGCAAGCCGTCACCCTGTCCCTTGCCGCCCGCTCGTGCAACGTAAACCATTTGTTAAGGTTAACGGCCGTTAGCCATGTGGCCTCGGCCATGACGCGGCCGGTCCGGAACGGCCAGCAGTGACGCGATTCAGCTCATGTCGGGATAGAGCGTGTCGATGATCGAACGCGCGTCGTGCCGGCCGTCCAGCATGCCGTAAGTGCCGCGCCATTGACCGGCGAGTCGCGTCTCGATGAAGGCGTCGGCGATTCGGCCCGCGCCGAGCCGCGTCAGTTCGGCCGCTGCCGCCGAAAGCGCCAGCTGCTCGGTCAGGATGCGCGCCGACCCTTCGTCGGTGCTCGCCACCTGCATGGCGGCGCGCAGCACCGCCGTCGTGCCCTTGCCGCTGGCGCCGAGATCGCGCTCGATGCCGGCCAGCACCTCGTCGAACAGCGCCGGGCCGCGCTTCAGCACGCGCAGCACGTCGAGCGCCATGACGTTGCCCGAGCCCTCCCAGATGGCGTTGACCGGCGCCTCGCGGTAATAGCGCGCCAGCGGCGCCTCCTCGACATAGCCATTGCCGCCCAGGCACTCCATCGCCTCGTAGAGCAGCGGCGGCGCGATCTTGCAGACCCAGTATTTCACCACCGGCGTCATGGCGCGGGCAAACGAGGCCTCGCCGCGATCGTCGGCCGCCTCGTCGAAGGCGCGCGCCAGGCGGAACGACAGCGCGGTCGCCGCCGCGACATCGAGCGCCATGTCGGCCATCACGCGCTGCATCAGCGGCTGGTCGATCAGGCGTTCGCCGAACACGGTTCGGTGGCGCGTATGGTGCACGGCTTCCGCGAGGCCCGCCCGCATCAGCCCCGAGGACGCCAGCGCGCAGTCGAGCCGGGTCAGCGTCACCATGTCCATGATGGTCTTCACGCCGGCGCCCGGCTCGCCAACCATTTCGCCGAGCGCGCCGTTGAACTCGACTTCGGACGAGGCGTTCGAGCGGTTGCCGAGCTTGTCCTTCAGGCGCTGGAAGCTGAGCCCGTTGCCGGTGCCGTCGCCGAGCATGCGCGGCACGAGGAAGCACGACAGCCCCTCGCCGGCCTGCGCCAGCATGAGGAACGCATCCGACATCGGCGCCGACATGAACCATTTGTGGCCGGTCAGCCGGTAGAAGCCGCTGCCGGCCTTCTCCGCCTTCGTCGTGTTGGCGCGCACGTCCGTGCCGCCCTGCTTCTCGGTCATGCCCATGCCGAGCGTCAGGCCGGCCTTTTCCACCGGCGCCTTGGAGGTCTGGTCGTATTTGCGCGTGGTGACGCGCGGCGCCCATTCGCGAAACAGTTTTGGCGCCGCCATCAGGGCGGCGAGCGAGGCGCTGGTCATGGTGATCGGGCAGAGGTGGCCGCATTCCAGTTCCGACGTGAGGTAGAACTTCGCCGCGCGCACCTGGTGGCGCTTGCCCGTCTCCGCCTCGCCGTTCTCCCAGATCGAGCAGTGCAGCCCGTTGGCGACCGAGCGCCGCATCAGCGCGTGATAAGCCGGGTGGAACTCGACGAAGTCGAGCCGCCTGCCCTGCCGGTCGTGCGATTTCAGCTTCGGCGTCTCGGTGTTGGCAAGCCTGGCCAGATCCTGCGCCTCCGGCGTCAGCACGAAGCGGCCGATCAGGTCGATGTCCTTGCGCGCCGGTTCGGAAAAGCCCTGCGACAGCTGCATCAGCAGCGGGTCGCCGCGCCAGGCGTTCGATCCGGCGAGCGGGGGCGGCTGGTTGGTCACGTCGTGGTTCAAAATCGTCTCCGCGGCAAGCAATGGCTCCCTGACAGCGCCAGCTATAACGCGAGTCCATCGCAAGCGCGCGCGAAAATCCCGTGGAAACCGCCGACGGCGCTTGCCGCAGGTTCCCGCCCCTTCTATAGCACCGCTTTAAGATGACCGCCGCCCCAGCCCAGCCGCTTTATCCGCACCGCCATCTGCTGGGGATCAACGGGCTGTCGCCGGCCGACATCGAGATGCTGCTCGACCGCGCCGACAGCGCCGTAGCCCTGTCGCGGCAGCCCGAGAAGAAGTCGAGCACTCTGCGCGGGCGCACCCAGATCAACCTCTTCTACGAGGCGTCGACCCGCACGCAGTCCTCCTTCGAGCTCGCCGGCAAGCGGCTCGGCGCCGACGTCATGAACATGTCGGTGGCGAGCTCGTCGGTGAAGAAGGGCGAGACGCTGATCGACACCGCGATGACGCTGAACGCGATGCGGCCGGACATCCTCATCATCCGCCACTCCTCGGCGGGCGCCGCAGCCCTGCTCGCGCAGAAGGTCGCCTGTTCGGTGGTCAATGCCGGCGACGGCGCGCACGAGCACCCGACGCAGGCGCTGCTCGACGCGCTCACCATCCGCCGCGCCAAGGGTCCGCTGCACCAGCTGACCGTCGCGATCTGCGGCGACATCCTGCATTCGCGCGTCGCGCGGTCCAACATCATCCTCTTGAACGCGATGGGCGTGCGCGTGCGCGCCATCGCCCCGTCGACGCTGCTGCCGGCCGGCATCGCCAGCATGGGCGTCGAAGTTTTCCGCAACATGGCGGACGGGCTGAAGGGCGCCGACGTCGTCATGATGCTGCGCCTGCAGCGCGAGCGCATGGAGGGCGCCTTCGTGCCCTCGGTGCGCGAGTATTTCCGCTATTTCGGCCTCGACGCCGAAAAGCTGAAAGCCGCCAACGAAGGCGCGCTGGTGATGCATCCCGGCCCGATGAACCGCGGCGTCGAGATCGCGTCGGAAATCGCCGACGGGCCGCAGAGCGTCATCCAGGAGCAGGTCGAGATGGGCGTCGCCGTCCGCATGGCGGTGATGGAGGCCCTGCTCGATCCGCGCCGCAACGCCGAAGGCCGCGCGGCATGAGCGTCACCGTCTTCACCAATGCGCGCGTGATCGATCCCGCGCGCGGGCTGGACGAACAGGGTTCGGTCATCGTTTCCGGAGCGACGATCCTTGCGGCGGGCGCCGCGGCGTACAACCAGGGCATTCCGCACGGCGCCGAAGTCGTCGATTGCGCCGGCAAGGCGGTCATGCCCGGCCTGATCGACGCGCGCGTCTTCATCGGCGAACCGGGCGGCGAGCACCGCGAGACGATCGCATCGGCCAGCGTCGCGGCGGCGTCCGGCGGCGTGACCTCGCTGGTCATGATGCCGGACACAGATCCGGTCATCGATAACGTGGCGCTGGTCGAGTTCGTGCAGCGTACGGCGCGCGACACCTCCGACGTCCACATCTATCCCGCCGCCGCCGTCACCAAGGGCCTGCACGGCCACGAGATGACCGAGTTCGGCCTGCTCAGGGAAGCCGGCGCGGTCGCTTTCACCGAGGGCCGCCACACGATTGCCAGCGCGCTCGTCATGCGCCGGGCGCTGACCTATGCGCGCGACTTCGGCGCCGTCATCGCGCACGAGACGCAGGACCGCGATCTCGGCGCGGGCGGCGTCATGAATGAGGGCCTCTACGCAAGCTGGCTCGGCCTGCCCGGAATTCCGCGCGAGGCGGAGGCCATTCCGCTGGAGCGCGACCTGATGCTGGCGCGGCTGACCGGCGGCGCCTATCACGCGGCGAAGATTTCGACCTCCGCCTCGGCAGCCGCGATCCGCCGCGCCAGGGACGATGGCGCCAATGTCACCGCCGGCGTCGCCATCCACAATCTCGCGCTGAACGAGAACGACGTCGGCGAATACCGCACCTTCTTCCGCCTCGCCCCGCCGCTGCGCGCCGAGGAGGACCGGCTGGCGATGATCGAGGCGCTGCGCGACGGCGCCATCGATCTCGTCGTCTCGTCGCACGATCCGCAGGACGTCGACACCAAGCGACTGCCCTTCGCCGACGCCGCCGCCGGCGCGATCGGCCTGGAAACGCTGCTCGCCGTGACGCTGCGGCTCTATCACAATGGCGATCTGTCCCTGCTGCGGGTTGCCGAGATCCTGTCGAGCGGACCGGCGCGCATCTTCGGCCTGCCCGGCGGATCGTTGACGCCGGGCGCGCCCGCCGACCTGATCGTGGTCGATCTCGACGAGCCGTGGATCGTGCGCGAGGCCGACATCCGCTCGCGCTCCAAGAACACCTGCTTCGAGGGCGCCAGGCTGCAGGGCCGGGTCTTGCAAACGCTGGTCGCGGGCCGCACAGTCTTCTCCATCTGATTTTCGCGAGCGCGACCAATGCTGCGTTCTACGTTGCCATCCTCAGCCACCTTCGGTTTTCCGATCGGCTCATTCGACGCGGGAGCCGCATGACCTACGCCCCGATCATCGCCCTTGCCTTTGGCTATCTCCTGGGTTCGATCCCCTTCGGCCTGCTTCTCACCCGCGCCGCCGGACTCGGCGACGTCAGAAGCATCGGCTCGGGCAATATCGGCGCCACCAATGT
>JAUYMV010000041.1 GCA_030698645.1 Mesorhizobium sp. | reverse complement strand
CGACAGCGTATAGGTGCGCATCAGCGGACCGTCGTCGAGCGGCAGTTCGAGGGTGACGAACTGGCCCGGCTGGTAGCGGAACCAGGTCTGGTTGTCGGACCGGAAGCTGAACGTCCTGACTTCGGGCGCCTCTTCGGTCACGCCGATGCATTCCAGCACCTGGAGCCGGTCGTCCCAGGGCAGCATTTCGTCGAGGTGCCGGTAGAGGCCGGTCGCCGTCAGGGCGTTCATCTCCCCTCTCCTACGCGGCGTTCTTCAGCGCACGGTCTTCGCCGGTCAGGCGCGGCTCGATGAAATTGCAGTACCATTCGACGAACTGCATGACGCCGCCTTCGTGGTCCTCCGAGTAGGGTCCGGGCTCATAGGCCGGCGATTTGATGCCGAAGGCGTTTTCCTCGACGATGCGGCGGTCCTGGTCGTTGGTCTCGGTCCAGACATGCGTGAGTTCGGCCAGGTCGTAGTCCACGCCCTCGACCGCGTCCTTGTGGACCAGCCATTTGGTCGTCACCTGCGTCTCGGTGGCGCTGATCGGCAGCACGCGGAAGGTCACGGCGTGGTCGCCCAGAATATGGTTCCACGTGGTCGGGTAGTGGTAGAGCAGCATCGAGCCGATGCGGTCGGTCGAGACGCTGTCGGACAGGTTCTTCTTGACCGCCCGCCTGCCGCTCATCGTGTAGCTGACAGCGTCGCGCAGCAGCGGCACGCGCGTCGCGCGATACTGGCCATGCGCGTCGATGCGGAATTGACTGGGCAGGCCAGCGGCCTCGCATTTCGCCCAGTGGGCGACGATCTCCGGGTCGCTCTCGGCGCCCTGCACGCCGGTGACCGTCGGCGCTTCCGGAAACGTCTTGCAGAGCTCGGGGTGATTGCCCGCGCAGTGATAGCACTCGCGGTTGTTCTCCCAGACCAGCTTCCAGTTGCCGTTTTCGACGATCGTGCTCTCGAAGGCGACCTTGGCTTCGGCCAGCCGGTGCGGCAGGAGATACGGCTCAATGAGGGTCCGCGCGGCCGCGAAGTCGGCCGGCGTGTCCGACAGGCAGATGAACATGTAGCCGGCGACGCGCTCGATGGCGACCGGCTTCAGGCCGAACTGGCTGGCGTCGAAGCCCTTGGCCATCTGGCGCGCGAACAGCAGCCGTCCGTCGAGCTCGTAGGTCCACTGATGGTAGGGGCAGACGAGCTTGGCGACGGTGCCTTTCTCGGCCGAGCAGACCCGGCTGCCGCGATGGCGGCAGGAATTGTGGAAGGCGCGTATCTCGCCCTTCGCGTCCCTGACGATGAGCACCGGATAGTCGCCCACCTGCGCGGTGATGTAGCTGCCGGGCTTCGGCAGCTCGCAGTCATGGCCGACGAACAGCCAGTCGCGATACCAGATCAGGTCGAGATCGAGCTTGTAGAATTCCGGATCGGTATAAAAAGCCTGCTCCAGGCTGAATCCGTCGCGCCGGTTCCGCACCGCCCGCAGCATGTCGTTTCGCGCATCCATCATCTGCCCTCGCAGCAACCGGCCAAAATTTGCGAAAGACTGGGGGGGTGTCAGGGGAGAAAGGCCGGGCCACCCGGCCGAAAGGCCGGATATGCGACGACGATCCGCCTCTCGACCGCCCTCCGCGGTCTGTCGAGTTCGTTTTGCCAAGGCTGGTTTCCGGGCTTCGGAGCTGTCCTTTCGGACTGTCTCGACACCTTCCCGGGCTTGTCGCCCAGTGGTCTCCCGTCGAGACGTAAAACTCCGCTACCGTTGCGGGGGCAGCGCCGGATTTTGACCGGCTTCCCAATTCTCCGCCCTCCCTAAAGAGCGGCACCTAGAACAACCCTATGTAACCGTTCTCCAGACGACATGGGGAGCACGAAAGCGACATCGCCTAGGCGCGGGACGACACTCCGTCGCGGCGGAGATTTCGGCCCTACTCGGCCGCCTCCAGCAGCGCTTCCGGCACATAGTTCAGGATCGGCGCGAGCCAGCGCTCGGCATCGGTCAGAGCCATCCCCTTGCGCATCGCGTAGTCCTCGACCTGGTCGCGCTCGACTTTGGCGACGCCGAAATAATAGCTCTCCGGATGCGCCAGGTAGAGGCCGGAGACGGAAGAGCCGGGCCACATGGCGAAGCTCTCGGTCAGGCTGACGCCGGCTGCCCTCTCCGCGTCGAGCAGGCGGAACAGCGTCGCCTTCTCGGTGTGGTCGGGCTGTGCCGGATAGCCCGGCGCGGGCCTTATGCCGCGATAGGGCTCGTTGGCGAGGTCGTCCGGCGCAAAGTCTTCGTCCGCCGCATAGCCCCAATACTCCGTGCGCACCTTCTCGTGCAGCCGCTCGGCGAAGGCTTCCGCGAAGCGGTCGGCGAGGGCCTTGACCATGATGGAGTTGTAGTCGTCGTTCGCCCGCTCGAAACGCTCGGCGATCGCGACTTCCTGGATTCCGGCGGTGACGACGAAGGCCCCGACATGGTCGGCCAGCCCCGTCTCGCGCGGCGCGACGAAATCGGAGAGCGCGACGTTCGGCCTGCCGTCGCGCTTGGTGAGTTGCTGGCGCAGCGTGTGGAACGTCGCAAGCTCAGCCCCCCTGCCCGCGTCCGCGAACAACCTGATGTCGTCGCCGACCGTGTTCGCCGGCCAGAAGCCGATCACCGCGCGGGGCGCGAACCACTTTTCGTTGATAATCTTCGTCAGCATCGCCTGCGCATCCTCGAAGAGCTGGCGTGCCGCCGGCCCCTGCGCCTCGTCTTCGAGGATCTTTGGGTATCGCCCCTTCATCTCCCAGGTCTGGAAGAACGGCGTCCAGTCGATATAGCGGGCAAGCTCGGCCAGATCCCAGCCATCGAAGATGCGCGTGCCGGTGAAGGAAGGCTGCGGCGGCTCGTAAGCGGCCCAGTCGATGCGATGCGCGTTGGCGCGCGCCTTGGCGAGCGGCAGCCGCATCTTGTCGGCCTCGCTGCGCGCATGGGCGTCGGCCACCTTGCGGTATTCGGCGCGCACCGTCGCCACATGCGCGTCGCGCGTCTCGGCCGACAGCAGGTTCGACACCACGCCGACCGCCCGGCTGGCGTCGGTGACATAGACCGTCTGGCCGCGCTGGTAGCGTGGATGGATCTTCACCGCCGTGTGGACGCGGCTGGTCGTCGCCCCGCCGATCAGAAGCGGAATGTCGAATCCCTCGCGCTCCATTTCGGCCGCGACATGCGCCATCTCGTCCAGCGACGGCGTGATCAGCCCGGAGAGGCCGATGATATCGACGCCCTGCTCGCGCGCGATCTGCAGGATCTTGGCCGCCGGCACCATGACGCCGAGATCGATGATCTCGTAATTGTTGCAGGCCAGCACGACGCCGACGATGTTCTTGCCGATGTCGTGCACGTCGCCCTTGACGGTCGCCATCAGGATCTTTCCGGCCGTCTTGCGCTCGCCGTTCTCGATGCCGGCGGCCAGATTGGCAGCCTTCTCGGCCTCCATGTGCGGCAGCAGGACGGCGACCGCCTGCTTCATGACGCGGGCCGACTTGACCACCTGCGGCAGAAACATCTTGCCCGCGCCGAACAGGTCGCCGACGACGTTCATCCCGGCCATCAGCGGGCCTTCGATGACATGCAGCGGTCGCTCGACGTTCAGCCTGGCCTCGTCGGTATCGGCGTCGATGAACTCGGTGATGCCGTTGACCAGCGCGTGCTCAAGACGCTTCTCGACTGGCCAGTCGCGCCATTTCAGGTCGCGTTCCTTGGCTTCCTTGCCGGCGGTGCCCTTGTAGCGCTCGGCCAGTTCCAGCAGTCGCTCGGTCGGGTTGCCGCCGCCCGCGGGCACGCGGTTGAGCACGACGTCCTCGCAGGCCTCGCGGAGTTCCGGATCGATCGATTCGTAGACGGCCAGCTGGCCGGCATTGACGATGCCCATGTCCATGCCCGCCTGGATGGCGTGATAGAGAAACACCGCATGCATCGCCTCGCGCACCGGCTCGTTTCCGCGGAAGGAGAAGGACAGGTTCGACACGCCGCCCGAAACATGCACATGCGGCAGCGTCTCGACGATCCGCCTGGTCGCATTGATGAAGTCGGCGCCGTAATTGTTATGCTCGTCGATGCCGGTGGCGACCGCGAAGATGTTCGGATCGAAGACGATGTCCTCCGGCGGAAAGCCCGCCTCCTGCGTCAGGAGCTGGTAGGCACGGGCGCAGATCTCAACCTTGCGCTTCTCTGTATCCGCCTGCCCCTGCTCGTCGAACGCCATGACGACCACCGCCGCACCATAGGCTCGCACCAGCTTCGCCTGGCGGACGAAGGCCGCCTCGCCTTCCTTCATCGAGATCGAATTGACCAGAGGCTTGCCCTGCACGCATTTGAGGCCCGCCTCGATGATCTCCCATTTGGAGCTGTCGATCATCACCGGCACGCGCGCAATGTCTGGTTCGGCGGCGATGAGGTTGAGATATTCGACCATCGCCTTCTGCGAGTCGATCAGGCCCTCGTCCATGTTGATGTCGATGATCTGCGCGCCATTGGCGACCTGGTCGCGCGCGACGTCCAACGCAGCAGCGTAGTCGCCAGCCGTGATCAGCTTGCGGAACTTGGCCGAGCCGGTGACGTTGGTGCGCTCGCCGACATTGACGAAGGGAATGTCCTCGGTCAGCACGAAGGGCTCCAGCCCGGACAGCCGCATCAGCGGCGCGATCTCGGGAATGGCGCGCGGCGGATATTTTGCGACAGCGGCAGCGATCGCCCGGATATGGTCCGGCGTCGAACCGCAGCAGCCGCCGACGACGTTGACCAGGCCATCGCGCGCGAACTCCTCGATCTGCGCGGCCATCGCTTCGGGGCTTTCGTCGTACTGCCCGAATTCGTTGGGCAGTCCGGCATTCGGATAGGCGCAGGTGAACGTGTCGGCGACGCCCGAGATCTCGGCCAGATGCGCGCGCATGGCCGCCGCGCCGAGCGCGCAGTTCAAGCCGATCGTGAAGGGCGAGCCGTGGCGAACGGAATGCCAGAACGCCGTCGGGGTCTGGCCGGAGAGCGTGCGTCCGGAGAGATCGGTGATCGTGCCGGAAATCATCAGCGGCAGATGCACGCCCTTTTCGAGAAAGATCTCGTTGCAGGCGAAGATGGCGGCCTTGGCGTTCAACGTGTCGAAGATCGTCTCGATCAGGATGATGTCGGCGCCGCCATCGATCAGGCCGCGCAGCTGCTCGCCGTAAGCAATACGAAGATCGTCAAAGGAAACAGCGCGGTAGCCGGGATTGTTCACGTCGGGCGACATAGATGCGGTGCGGTTGGTGGGGCCGAGCGCACCGGCGACGAAGCGGCGTTTGCCGTCGTGCTGCTCGGCGCGGATCGCGGCCCGCCGCACCAGGCGCGCGCCATCGCGGTTCAGCTCGTAGACCGCCTGCTCCATGCCGTAATCGGCCTGCGCGATCGAGGTCGAGGAGAAGGTGTTGGTTTCCAGGATGTCCGCGCCGGCGATGGCATATTGGTAGTGGATCTCCTCGACCGCTGCCGGCTGGGTCAGGATCAGCAGATCGTTGTTGCCCTGCTGGTGGCAGTCGCAGCCGAGAAAGCGTTGCCCACGAAACTGGTCCTCCGCAAAACCCAGTCCCTGGATCTGCGTTCCCATCGCCCCGTCGAGGATCAGGATGCGTTCGGACGCGGCCTGGCGCAGCGCGGCGAGGATCTTCGATCCGTCCCTCGGACCCTCGATCGGGCCGAAGAGCGCGTCGGCGGCGGATTGGTTTTGCGACATGGATGATACGGTTTGCGACATCTGACACTAGTCACATAAGGACATCTTTATGTCAACATGCGCAGGGCGTTGCCGATGGGCTTCGTCGGTTGTGGACGAGAGTGCGCATCGCGCTTACACGGACGGCGCCGCCGACTGCGCCGACAACGGCGGCCTTGCAGCACGGACGGGTCATCCGCGTCGCTGCTATGCCTATTTGGCGGCCTGGAGGACGCGGTCGTGGCGATACTGCTTGCCGCCATCGCCAAACCAGCTCGCGTCGAAGGCGTCCTGCTTGCGATGGTGGCTTTCCACCGTCTTTTTCGATAGGCGCTCGGCGGCAGCAATCATGTCCTTGCAGTCCTTCCGGACATCGCCGCGCAAGGCCAGCAGCCCGCGCTCCAGTTGCCTGGCGTGCTCCAGCGCAATCTCCGCATGGCGTCGCTCGTGTCGCCAGACATGCGCGAGAAACGCATCCCATGCCTTCTGCGTGGCGGCCGACGCCGACTTGCCGCCGGTCCATTTGGGAATCCGATAGGTCACCTTGAGACTGACGTCCGCCCGCGTCACGACGCATTGGTTGCCCTTGACGCCGCCATCGAGCTTCATGACGTCGGTCACCATGGTCGTCGCGGCGATCTTGTGGTCCTTGTGGCCCGGAATCTTGGGGCCCTTGCGCGTCATCTGGCCATAGATTTCCTGGCCGGTCCGGCCCGACACGGAGTAATAGACCGTGTTCTCCTTGACGATGACCTTTGCGCTCGACTCGGATACGAAGAGCAGTAGCGCGCAGACGCTGGCCCAGCATGAAATCCACGGCCTCACGAACATACCCCCGGCAGTTGCCGGATGTCCGGCCGAATTCCTGCCAATCTAGATGTGGCGACTCGAAATGCAACCATCGAAAGACCTTGCCCGCCTGATCGAGATCATGGCCGCGCTGCGCACGCCCGGCACGGGCTGCCCGTGGGATCTGGAGCAGGATTTTGCCTCGATTGCGCCCTACACGATCGAGGAGGCCTACGAGGTTTCCGACGCGATCGCGCGCGGCGACCTGACCGATCTGCGCGACGAATTGGGCGACCAGCTGCTCCAGGTGGTGTTTCATTCCCGCATGGCCGAGGAAAAGGGCGAGTTTGCCTTCGGCGACGTCGTCAACGCGATCACCACCAAGATGATCCGCCGCCATCCGCATGTCTTCGGCGACGCCGAAGCGCGGGCGGCGGGTTCCGCCAAGGGCCAGTGGAACCGCATCAAGGCCGAGGAAAAGGCCGCGCGCCGGGCCGAGCGTGTCGCGCGCGGGCTCGATCCGGAGGATTACGGCAAGGGCTTCCTCGACGGCGTGCCGGTCGCCCTGCCGGCGCTCACGCGCGCGTTGAAGCTGCAGCAGAAGGCCGCCGAAGTCGGCTTCGACTGGTCCGAGGCCGGCCCGGTGCTCGACAAGATCGAGGAAGAACTGAAGGAGCTGCGCGAGGCGGTCGACCTCGGCGCACGCGACGCGGTGGCCGACGAATTCGGCGACGTGCTGTTCTCGCTTGTCAATCTCGCGCGCTTCCTCGACGTCGATCCGGAAGCCTCGCTGGCCGGCACCAATGAAAAGTTCCGCACGCGCTTCCACTATGTGGAGCGCGAACTGGGCCGCTCCGGAACCGCGCTGAAGGACGCGCCGCTCGACGATATGGAGGCGCTCTGGCAGGAGGCCAAGAAGCGCCGCGGCTTCATCGAATAGGTGCTATTTCGAGGCCAGCCGGCCTTCGATTTCGGCGCGCGCGGCGGCCGTCGCCTGCAGGTCGAGCGTGATCGAGCCGTCATCATTGTCGTGCCGTCCGGTCACCACCGCGTTGCGGTAGAGCCAGTCGGACAGGCCGAGCTGAACCGGCCGCAAGGTCAGCGCGAAGGGCGCCAGCGCGCCCGAGACGCGCTGTTCGATCAGGTCGAGCAATTGCCCCACCCCCTCGCCCGTGATCGCGGAAATCGCGATCGGCGGCTCGCGGTCGGGACCGGACCCTTCGGCAAGCAGGCGCTCGCGATTGCTGTCGTCGAGCAGGTCGATCTTGTTCCAGATTTCCAGCACACGGCGCGTGTCCGACGCATCGACTCCGAGATCGTGCAGGATGCGCTCGACGTCGCCGGCCTGCGCTGCCGTGTCCGGATCGGAAATGTCGCGCAGGTGCAGCACGATGTCCGCCTCCACCACCTCTTCCAGCGTGGCGCGGAAGGCGGCGACGAGATGCGTCGGCAAGTCCGAGATGAACCCGACGGTGTCCGATAGGATGACCATCGTGCCATGCGGCAGCCGGACGCGCCGGAGCGTCGGGTCGAGCGTCGCAAACAGCATGTCCTCGGCCAGCACGCCGGCGCCGGTCAGCCGGTTGAACAGCGTCGACTTGCCGGCGTTCGTGTAGCCGACGATGGCGACGATCGGATAGGGTACCTTCTTCCGCTTGGCGCGGTGCAGTTCGCGCGTGCGCTTGACCGTTTCAAGCTCGTGCTTCAGCTTGATGATCTTGTCCTGCAGCACGCGCCGGTCGGATTCGATCTGCGTTTCGCCCGGGCCGCCGAGAAAGCCGGCGCCGCCGCGCTGGCGCTCGAGATGGGTCCAGCTGCGGACGAGACGGCCCTTCTGGTAGTTGAGATGCGCAAGTTCCACCTGCAGCGCGCCTTCCTTGGTGCGCGCGCGGCGGCCG
>JAUYMV010000037.1 GCA_030698645.1 Mesorhizobium sp. | reverse complement strand
CCAGCACGCGGTCGGACACGGCGGACACCAGGTGCATGTCGTGCTCGACCATCAGCACGGTGATCCCCATCTGCGTCTTGATGTCCTCGATCCAGTAGGCGACGTCCTGGGTTTCCTCGACCGACAGGCCGGACGCCGGCTCGTCGAGCAGCAGCAGCCGGGGTTCGAGAGCCAGCGCCCGACCCATCTCGACGACCTTGCGCACGCCGTAGGGCAGGCCGGCGATGTATTTCTCGCGGTAGGGCTGCAGGTCGAGGAAATCGATCACCTTCTCTACCGCGGCGCGGTGGCGGTGCTCCTCGCGCCTGACGAAGGGCGTGAACAGGAGTTCGTTGACGAGATTGCCCTTGCGGTGGCGATGGCGCCCGACAAGCAGGTTCTGCAGCACCGTTGCCTGGTCGAAAAGTTCGATGTTTTGGAAGGTGCGCGCGATGCCGAGCCGGGCGATCTCATGCGGCGCACGTTTGAGAATGCTCGCGCCATCGAAGCGGATGTCCCCTTCCGCCGGATCGTAGAAGCGCGAGATCAGGTTGAAGAGCGTCGACTTGCCGGCGCCGTTCGGCCCGACGAGGGCGAACACCTCGCCTTCCTCGACATTGAAGGACACCTTGTTGACGGCGGTGACCCCGCCGAACCGCAGCGTGACATTGTCGATCTCGAGCAGGCTCATCGCATCCGCTCCGTCTTGAGGTAGCTTTTCTGGCGGCGGAACATGTCGCGCCGGTAGAACGGGAAGAGTTCGAAATAGGTGCGTATCTTGAGCCACCGCCCGTATATGCCGCGCGGCTCGAACAGGATGAAAACGATCAGGATGGCGCCGAACACCGCCGATTCCAGCCCCGGAATCGTGGTTGACGTGGCGCCGATCAGTTGGCCGATCGAATCGCGCGCGAAGCCGATCCACTGCGGCAGGAAGGCGATCACGATGGCGCCGAAGAACGCGCCATGGATGGAGCCGAGCCCGCCGATCACGATCATCAGCAACAGCTGGATCGACAGGATCAGGTTGAAGGTTTCGTTGTTGAAGATGCCCGTGAAGTGCCCGATGAGCGCGCCCGCAAGACCGGTGATTCCGGCCGAGAGGCCGAACGCGATCGCCTTGGTGCGCGCCACGTTGACGCCCATCGCACGCGCCGAAACCTCGGAATCGCGCACCGCGGCAAACGAGCGACCGAGCGGCGAGCGCAGCAGGTTGCGGTAGGCGAGCACGATGGCGACGACGATCAGCAGTACCATCCAGTAGAACCGCGCAGTGTTGCCGTAGCGGTCGATCTCCATGCCGAAGATCTCGATGGTCGGCGCGTACAGCCCGCGCACGCCATTGGTCAGCGGCTCCAGGATGACGATGAGGTCGTCGGTCAGGATCGAGATCGCCAACGTGCCGATGCCGAGATAGATGCCGTGCAGCTTGGTCATCGGCAGTGCGATCAGCGCGCCGGCGACACCCGCGATGAGGCCGGCGAGCGGAAAGGCCACGATGAACGGCAACCCGAGTTTCTGCTGCAGCAGCACGTTCGCGTAGCATCCGACCGCGAGGAAGGCGGCGTGGCCGAGGCTCGCCTGGCCGGTCTGTCCGACCAGTATCATCAGCCCCATGCCGGCGATCGCCCAGATCAGCAGGTTGGTCATTTCGCCGAGCGCGAAATCGTCCATCACGAAGGGCAGCACGATCATGATGGCGAGCAGCGACAGGTACCAGAACGCCTGCATGCCGTGCTGGAACAGGTTCAGGTCGGCGTCGTAGCTGGTCTTGAAGAGGGTTCTCATCCGGTCCTCAAACTTTCTTGCTGTAGACTTGGGCGAGGATGCCGTGCGGCCGGAAGACCAGGATCAGGAACAGCAGCAGATAGGGCATGATCTGGGCATAGCCGGGCGCGATGTAGCGCGACGCGAATGGCTCGATCAGCCCGACGATCAGCCCGCCGAGCAGCGCGCCAGGCAGGCTGCCGAAGCCGCCGATGACGGCCGCCGCGAACGCCTTGATGCCGAGCAGGCCGGTGGACGGGTCGATCGAGCCCTTCGAGGCGAACAGGATCCCGGCGACAGCCGCGACCGCTCCTGCCAGCGCCCAGATCAGCGAGTTCACCCGCCTGACCGGAATGCCCATGTAGTAGGCGGCGAGCTGGTTCTGCGACGAAGCCTGCATGGCGATGCCGAGCCGCGTCAGGTTGAAGTAGAAATAGAGCGCCACGGTCAGCACCACCGTGGTGACGATGATGACGACCTCGTCGAGGCCGAGCACCAGCCCGCCGAAGCGGACATCCTTGCCGGTGATCGGCGATTCCAGCGACACCGGCTCGTGACCCCAGATCAGGCCGGCGAAGAAGCGCAGAACGAAGCCGAGCGCGATGGTCAGGATCACCACGGCGATCTGCGACTGGCCGAACATGCGGCGCAGCACGAACAGATCGAGCAGATAGCCGAAGACGCCCATGATCAGGACGGCGGCCGGCACGGAAAACCAGAACGGCAGGCCAAGGAACTGCGTGTTGGTCAGGCCGACCGTGACATAGGCGCCGAGCATCATCATGTCGCCCTGGGCGAAATTGACCTGTTCCGTGGCCTTGTAGATCAGCACGAAGCCGAGTGCGATCAGGCCATACACACAGCCGTTCGCAAGCCCGCTGACGATGAGCTGCATCACGTCCAAGGACGTTCTCCTCCCAATGTTCGCGGTCTGCGCCGCGTTGTGTTCCGACTATAGGCCGCCGTTCCCTGTCGGCAAGCCGTCGATCGTTGCACGCCCCTGTCAGGGCGCGATGAAGACCTTGCCGTTCGGTTTCCCGAGTTCTTCGGCGACGCGGTCGATGGCGTCGCCAAGCTTGATGATCGCGGTCACGTCTGTAGACCAGCTTCCCTCCGCGAAGCGCCGCTGCGCGTCCATGACGGCGGCGCCCTTGCGCTCCGGCTCCGCCGTGCGCATCCATTCGCTCAGCCAGAAGCCCTCGATCTTCTTGTGCATGAAGATCATCTGGCCGGGCTCCAGTATCGGCGTCGTGGTCTGGTCGAGGCGGCCATAGATGATCCAGCGCGCGCGCTTTGGCATGGCGTTGAATATTTGGGCAGCCAGCGGCCCGGTCACCGCGTCGAGAAAGACAAGGGGCTTCTCGGTCCGGCATACGTCGATGAGGCGCGATGCGAAGTCCGCCGCCTCAGCGTTGAGCACGATGGCCGCGCCGGCCTTTTCGAGAAGCGGAATCTGGTCGTCCCGGCGCACGATGGCGATCGTGCGGAATCCCTCTTCCCGCGCCACGCCCATCATCAGCTTGCAGAGCTGGCTGGCGCCGGCCGTGACGATGAAGGCCTTTTCGCCCTCCTGGCGAACGATGTCGAACATGGCGAGCGCGGTCAGCGGATTGACGATGAGAGCCGCGCCATCCTCGTCGCGGACGCCGTCGATGAGTCGCATGCAGGCGCCGGCCTCGGCAACGGCGTAGTCGGCCCAGGCCCCCCAGCCGCTGAGGCCGGTGGCGAACGCGACGCGCTTGCCGATCAGCTTGTCGGCGGCCGGGTCGCCGCCCGACGCGACCACCTCGCCGACGCCCTCGAAGCCAGCCGGCTGGCCCTTCTGGCGCGGCTGGCCATACATGCCCTTGACGAACATCACGTCCGACGGGTTGATCGAGGCGAGCTTGACCTTGATCAGCACCTGGCTGGGTTTCGGTGCGGGAACGCCGATCCGGCCGAGCGTCACATAGGGCGCAAGCGCCTCGAGAACGCTGCCCGAGGGCTTCGCCGCATAGCCGTCCTCGTTGAGGAGCAGCGCATTCATCTCGGCCGGGATCGCCATGTTCGCTCCTAGGGTTTCAGTATGAGTTTGCCGGTGGCGCCGCGCCCCAGCACACGCGCCAGGATCGCCGGCGCATCGGCGAGCGGATAGACGCCCTCGATCACCGGCTTCACCTTGCCGGCGGAATACCAGCCGATCAACTCGCGCATGTTGGCGGCGTAGTCGGCCGGCTGCTTCTGCGTGAAGGCGCCCCAGAACACGCCGACGATGCTGAACCCCTTGACCAGCGCCAGATTGACCGGGAATTGCGGAATCGTGCCCGACGCGAAGCCGATGACCAGCAGCCGGCCACCCCAGCCCATCCCGCGGGCAAGCGCGTCAAACGCGTCGCCGCCGACCGGATCGTAGCCGACATCGACGCCCTTGCCGCCGGTCGCCTCCTTCAGCGTGTCCTTGAGATTTTCATAGCCGAGCACGACGTCGGCGCCCGCCGCCTTGGCGATCGCGCGCTTTGCCTCGCTGGACGCCACCGCGATGACGGTCGCGCCCATCGCCTTGCCGATCTGGACCGCGGCAATTCCGGTTGCGCCGACGGCGCCGAGCACGCACAGCGTTTCGCCCGGCTGCAATTGCGCCCGCTGCTTCAGCGCGTAGTGGGACGTCGAGTAGCCGCAAAGCAGCGCGCAGGCGTCCGCGCCGTCCATGCCGTCCGGCAGCTTCATCACGGTCGCCTCGTCGGCGCCGACGCGCTCCGCGTAGCCGCCGAGCGTCGAGAGCGCCGCGACCCGGTCGCCCGGCTTGACCGACTTGACCGCTTCGCCAACCGCGACGACGGTCCCGGCCACCTCCATGCCCGGAACGAAGGGCACCGCCGGCTTCATCTGGTAGAGGCCCTGCACGAGCAGGCCGTCGGGATAATTGACCCCGATCGCCTCGGCCTGGATGACGACGGTTCGCCCGCTCGCCACCGGCTCCGGCCAGTCGGCATAGACCAGCCGGTCGAGCGGCGCGAACTCCCGGGCGACGATGGCCTTCATCGTCAGACCTTCTCCTGCGTGTATTTCTTCAACTCGCCGCGCGCGATCTGGCGGCGATGCACCGCGTCCGGACCGTCGGCCAGGCGCAGCGTGCGCAGGTTCTTCCAGGAGCGCGCCAGCGGCGTGTCCTGGCTGATGCCCTGGCCGCCGAACATCTGCACCGCCTCGTCGGTGACCTTCAGCGCGATGCGCGGCGCGACCACCTTGATTTGGCTGATGTACGGCGCCGCGGCCCGGGCGTCGCCCTGGTCCATCATCCAGGCGGCCT
>JAUYMV010000033.1 GCA_030698645.1 Mesorhizobium sp. | reverse complement strand
CGCTGGCCGCCCGAGAGCGTCACGCCGTTCTCGCCGACCAGCGTCTCGTAGCCGCGCGGCTGCAGGCGGATGAATTCCTCGGCCTGCGCCAGCCTCGCTGCCGCCTCGACCTCCGCGTCGGTCGCCTCGGGGCGGCCATAGCGGATGTTGTCGCGGATCGTGCCTTCGAAGAGGTAGGGCTGCTGCGAGACATAGGCGATCGACCGGCGCAGCGACTGCTTGGTCACCATGCCGATGTCCTGGCCGTCGATCCGGATGCTGCCACCGGTCGGGTCGTAGAAGCGCTGCAGCAGCGCGACGAGCGTCGACTTGCCGGCGCCGGAACTGCCGACGATCGCCGTCGTCCTGCCGGCCCGGGCATGGAAGCTGATGCCACGCAGCACGGGGAGGTCGTCGACATAGCCGAAAGCGACGTCACGAAAGACGATGTCGCCATCGGTCACCGCAAGTTGGGCCGCGCCCGGCACATCGCCCTGCTGCGGCTCGACGTCGAGGATCTCGTAGATCATGCGCGCATTGACGAGCGCGCGTTCGAGCGTCACCTGGACGCGGGCGAGACGCCGGGCCGGATCGTAGGCCAGGAGAAGAGCCGTGATGAAGGAAATGACGTCGCCGGGCGGCTGCTGGGTGATCGCGGTGCGATAGCCGGCATAGGCGATCACGCCCGCGATGGCGAGGCCGGCGAGAATCTCGGTGATCGGCGACATGCGTTCGGAGACGCGGGCGATACGGTTGGCGCGCGCCTCGGCGTTGAGGATCAGCGTCCCGATCTTGTCGGCGAGCAGGCGCTCCATGGTGAACGCCTTGACGATGGCGATGCCCTGCGTTGCTTCCTGCATGGCGCCGATCAGGCGCGAATTGATCTCCACCGCCTCCCGCGTCACCCGGCGCAGGCGGCGCATCAGGTAGTTGACGGCGTAGATGATGGGAGGGCCGATGACGAGGGCAATGAGCGACAGCACCGGATCCTGCAGGATCATCACGCCGATGAGGGCGATGAGGGAGACCGCGTCGCGCGCGATTGCGGTCAGCGTCATGCTGAGCAGTTCGCGGATTCCGGTGACGTTCTCGTTGATGCGCGCGGCAAGCTGGCCGGAGCGCGTGCTGTGGAAATATCCGATGCCCAGCCGCATCAGATGGTCGAAGATGCGGCGCTGGTAGCGCGCGACCAGATTGTTGCCGACCTTCGCCAGCGCGACGGCCTGGCCGTAGCTGGCGAGACCGCGCACGACGAAAGCGGCGACGATGGCGCCGCAGATGATCAGGATCAGGTCCTGGCGCTGGCCCTGGAAGATCTCGTTGACGACATCGCGCATTATCCAGGCCATGAAGGCGGTGGACCCGGCGATGGCCAGCAGGCAGGCAGTCGCAAAGACGTAGTGGCCGATATAGTCCCGGCCGTTCTCCGCGAGGATGCGCCGGATGATCGAGACGACTTCGCCCGGATCGACCCGCAACCTGCTGGTTTCATGTGCGGCCAACTCAAAACCTGCTTCGTTTGCGTGGTGCCTGGGCCACGGCAGGACGATTCCCCGTCCGCGACCGCGTTCTCATAGCGCCAAGCAAGCGTCTTGCCTATGGCAAGGACGGCACAGTCGGCGGTCGGCGGGAAGCGTCAGCCTTTCCAGCGCCGGCCGGACGTCTCGACGCCGAACCGGCTCGGCGTGCGCGCGTAGGCCGCCAGTCCGGACAGCGCCGCCAGCGGGTGGGTGATGACATAGACGGGCATGGCCGCAAGAAGCTCGCGGTGCGGCGCCTTGTCCTCGAAAGCGCGACGGAAATCGCCGCTGAGCAGGGCCGGAACGATCTTCTGCGCGATGCCCCCGGTCAGATAGACGCCGCCGCGGCTCATGAAGACCAGCGCCAGATCGCCGGCGATGCGCCCGAGGCAGGTGCAGAACATGGCGAGCGCCTCGACCGCGACGGGATCGGAACCGTCGAGCGCGGCGCCGGTGATCTCGGCCGGCGTGGCAAGGGGCGTCGCCCTGCGGTCGGCCTTGCCGACAGCTCGGTAGATGTTGACGAGGCCGCGTCCGCAAAGCAGCTGCTCGGCCGAGATGCGGCCCTCGATGGCCTCGAGATGCGGAAAGACCTCGAAATCGCGCGGCGTGCGGGGCCCCATGTCCATGTGGCCGCCCTCGCCCGGAACCGGTATCCAGGTGCGCCGGGCGTGGACGAGGCCCGCGACGCCGAGTCCGGTGCCGGGGCCAAGCACGACGCGGCCCGCCGACGGTTCGGCGATGCCGGGGCCGATCTTCACCATGTGCTCGTCGCCGAGCGCCACGACGGCAAGCGCCTGCGCCTCGAAATCATTCAGGATGACGATGTCGTCCATGCCGAGGCCGGCGATCATCGCCTTCGGGCGCACCACCCAGGGACAATTGGTCAGCTGGATCTCATCGCCGTCGACGGGACCGGCCACCGCGAGCACGGCCGAACGGGGCAGGATCGAGGTGCGGTCGAGGATGGTCACCTGGATCGCCTCGTCGATCGTTGCGAAGTCGGCCGTCTGCACGACGGGGAACTGCTTCGGCTCGGCATAGGAATCGACCAGGATCGCGAAGCGCGCATTGGTGCCGCCAATGTCTCCGATCAGCACCGGGAAGTTCAGGTTCATGTCGGAGTCGGTGCCCTTGGCCATGTCGTCAGTCCGCCGTCGTTTGATTGTCGCGGCGCTGGCGCGCCAGCTCGCTGCCGAGAAGAATGATTTCCGCCGTCGCGCGATTGAGCGCCATCGGGATGTCGTAGACGATGGCGAGCCGCATCAGCGCCTTGACGTCGACATCGTGCGGCATCGGCGTCAGCGGGTCGACGAAAAAGATCAGCGCATCGACGCGCTCCTCGGCGATCAGCGCGCCGATCTGCTGGTCGCCGCCGAGCGGCCCGCTCTTCAACCGGCGAACCGAGAGTTCGGGAATGGCGTCGGCGATGCGCCCGCCGGTGGTTCCGGTCGCGACCAGGTCGCAGTCCTTGAGGAAATCGCGATGCGAACCGGCAAATGCGACCAGATCGTCCTTCTTCTCGTCATGCGCTATGAGGGCGATACGCAAGGGGAACGATCCGTCTAAATCGGTTCAAAACATCCTGCCGCGTATAGCCAAGCGCGGGCGGCAAGAAAAGCTCTAATCTGGCGGGCCTCACTGAGCGTCGGTCGGACGCGCCATCGGGATGGGGATCAGATGGAGCGGAATTTCCGTGAAGGCGCTGACCGCGGACGCCGTCGCCGGCGCGGGGGCGCTCGCGACGGAGATCGTGCGGCCGCCGCCGCGCACCGTGACCGCCGCTTCGGATACCGGAGCTGGCGCATTCAGGACCTCCCGGCAGGCAGGCGGCAGGCTCTTCATCGTCATCACGTCACGCGCCTTCGGCGCGTCCGGGTTGCCGGACTTGCGCCACGGCTCCTCGGTGAACCACCAGGCGAGCGACTTGTCGCAGCCCTCGCCCGCCGGCACCGCGTCCTGCGCCCGACAGCCGACGGAGCCCGGCTGGCAGCCGATGCGGACGTGGAAATGATAGTCGTGGCCCCAGAACGGCCGCACCTTGCGCAGCCAGGACCGGTCGCCGGTGGCGGTCTCGCAGAGCTTCTTCTTGATGCCCGGATTGACCAGGATGCGTTCGACCTCGGGATAGGTCGCGGCGCGCTTCAGCAGCCGCTCATGCGCCTTCGTCCAGAGCCGGTCGATCACCAAATGGGTCTTCTCGTTGACCATGGACGTCGCGCTCATGTTCTCGCGCTCGTTGACGGACAGCTTGCGGTCCGGCATCGGGGTAAACCAGATGTCGGCGTCGAGACCGATCTGGTGCGAGGCATGGCCGGTGAGCATCGGCCCGCCGCGCGGCTGCGAGATGTCGCCGAGCAGCAGGCCCGGCCAGCCGTCCTGCGCGGCCTCGCGCGACAGCTTCTCGATCAGGTTGATCATCGTCGGATGGCCCCAGCGCCGGTTGCGCGAGAGCCGCATGGCCTGCCAGTTCGGGCCATCGGTGGCGATCGCCACGCCACCCGAGAAACAGCCCTTGGAGTAGAAGCCATAGGACTTCGCCGCCGTCGCCGCCGGCAGGGCCTGCGACCCGAACAGGGTCTTGGCCAGCGGCTCGGCGTTGGCGGCGATGCCGCAAGCCAGGACTGCCAGAATGGCCAGGGCGGCGGCGCGCGCCGCATTCGCGAGAAAAATCATCATGCATCCCTGCGGACAAAACATGGCCAAGGGTTGGCAGCCGATGGTTAGCGCTTCGTAAACGGAACACAAATCATATCATCTCGAACGGCCGGAGAAAACCGTCGCCGCCCGAAGGCGCGACCCGGTCGCGCCGTGCCGGTCGCGCCGTGCGCGACCCGGTCAGCCGCGCCAGTCATCTTCCGCCCACATGCGGGTGAAGGCCGCGCGATAGTCCGGATAGAGGAACGAATAGCCGGAACTCACCAGCTTCCCATTCGAAACGCGTTTGTTCTCGCCATAGAAGGAGCGCGCCATCGGCGACAGTTCGGCGGAGTCGAAGTCGATCTCGGGCGGCGGCGGGACGTTCATCAGGCTGGCGGCGAAGGCGACGACATCCTGCGGCGGGGCCGGCTCGTCGTCGGTGACGTTGAAGATGCCACCGGTGTCGCCCGTCGCCAGGTGCACCAGGCTTCCGGCAATGTCGGCGACATGGATGCGGTTGAACACCTGTCCCGGCTTGACGATGCGCCGCGCCGTGCCGTTCTGCAGATTGACCAGCGCGTTGCGGCCGGGACCGTAGATGCCGGACAGCCGGAGCACCGCCAGCGGCACGCCCCGCGTCGCGGCGAGCTTTTCCCATTCCTTCTCGGCCTCGAGCCGGTTGTCGGAGCGCCCCGGGCGCGGCCTGCATTCGGCGGTCTCGTCGATCCAGGCGCCCTGATGGTCGCCATAGACGCCGACGGTCGAGAGATAGCCGATCCAGCGCAGCGCCGGCATCGCGTCCTGGATATGGCCGCCGGCGGCCGCGATCACCGGATCGCCTGTATCGCCCGGCGCGGCGGACACCACCAGATGCGTGGTTCGGGCCAACGCGCTGGCTACGTCCGGCGTGACCTCGCCATCGAACAGGAACGGCTCCAGGCCCGCTTCGGCGAGCGCGGCAAGCCTGGCTGGCGACCGCGTCGTGCCGCCGAGCCACTCCGCCTTGCCGGCCAGCGCCCGGCCGAAGGCCTGGCCGGAATAGCCGGCGCCGAAGACGAAGGCACGCATGGTCATGGGGAAATCCTCTCGTCCGTGCGGGCCTGGCGGGCCGACGCCCATTCCTCCGCGACATCGGCATCGCGTTCGCGCGGCGCCAGGCGATCGCCGAGCGTCGCGAAGCCGGCTTCGTCGGGCAATCTGGACAATGCCCAGACCGCCGCGCCGCGCACCAAGGGCGAGGCATCGTCGAGCAGGACGCGGCAGCGCGCAACGAGTTCGGCGTCGCCCGAATTCCCGGCGGCGATGAGCACATTGCGCAGAAACCGATCGCGGCCGATGCGCTTGACCGGCGAACCGGCGAAGAGCGCGCGAAAGCCCGCATCGTCGAGGTCCAGCAGATCCGCCAGCAATGGCGCCTTCAGATCGTCCCGGGCGACGAGCTTGGCCTCGGCGGCGGCGCTGGCGAACTTGTTCCACGGGCAGACGGCCAGGCAATCGTCGCAGCCATAGATGCGATTGCCGATCGCCGCCCGGAATTCGCGCGGGATCGGCCCCTTGTTCTCGATGGTCAGGTAGGAGATGCAGCGCCTGGCATCGAGCCGGTAGGGTGCGGGAAAGGCATTGGTCGGGCAGATGTCGAGGCATGACCGGCAGGAACCGCAATGATCTGCGAGCGGCGCGTCCGGGGCGAGTTCCGCGGTGGTGAAGATCGAGCCGAGGAACAGCCAGGAGCCGAACTCGCGGCTGACCAGATTGGTGTGCTTGCCCTGCCAGCCGAGTCCGGCGGCTTCAGCGAGCGGCTTTTCCATCACCGGCGCCGTGTCGACGAACACCTTCACGTCGCCGCCCGCGCGCGCCACGATCTTGCCGGCAAGCTCCTTCAGCCGCCCCTTGATGACGTCATGGTAGTCGCGGTTGCGCGCATAGACGGAGATGGCGGCGCGGTCGCGGCGTGCGAGCAGCGCCAGCGGGTCTTCGTCGGGGCCGTAGTTCATGGCGAGCATGACAATGCTGCGCGCGTCCGGCCAGAGCGTCGCCGGGTCGGCCCGGCGCGCCGCGGTTTCGGCGATCCAGTCCATCGAGCCGTGGTCGCCGGCGGCAATTGCCGCCTCGAGTCTGGCGCGGGCGGCGGGAATCGCATCGGGCCGCGTCACCGCGACGGCGCTGAATCCGAGCCGCCGCGCCTCCCGGTCGATGAACTGCCGGAGCTTGTCTGGCGGGCCGGGGGCAGCGCCTGCGCCCATCGTCAGAAATCGAGATCCGCGTAGTGGGCGGCGGGAGAAAGCCCGCGCACGCGGTCCATGAGGAGCGGCCGGAAGGACGGGCGCGACTTGACGCGCATGTACCAATCCTTGGCGGCCGGGTTTCCCGCCCAGTCGATCTCGCCCAGATAGTCGAGCACGGAGATCGTCGCGGCGGCGGCGAGGTCGGCATAGGACAGGCGCGTGCCGGCCAGCCAGTTGCGCGTGCCGGCCAGCCAGTTGGTGTATTTCAGGTGCTGTTTGATGTTGGCGCGCGCCGCGCGGATCGCGCCCGAATCGGGCGAGCCGCCACCCTGGGCCGCCGTCATCAACGGCTTGAAGACGCGCTCGCGCACCAGATGGCGCGTCACCTCGCCCTCCGTCTTGACCAGATACCAGTCGGCCAGGCGCCTGATCTCGGCGCGGCCGATCGGATCCTCGGCGAACAGGCGCTTGTCGCGCTTCAGCACGCCGCGCGTCTCGTCGACATATTCCGCGATCACGCTGGCGCCCACCACGGGCACGTCGCCCTCGGCGAGCAGCACGGGCAGCGTGCCGGCCGGATTGAGATTGAGGAATTCCTTGCGCCGGGCCCACGGCTTCTCCTCGATCAGCGCCAGTTCCTCGCCATACTCGCCGAAGGCCAGGCGGACGAAACGACAGGACGGGGACATGGAATGATGGAAGAGGGTCAGCATGGTGGAGAAATCATTATCCGCTCTGGAGTGAAAGGCTCCGGTTCGGGCTCTGGCATTTTGCGGCCGGCGCGGCTACTCCTCTGCCACCCTCGGGTCGGCGGGATTCGCGCCCGACCTATAGGGGCAGATACACTTGATGACAAGCAAGCGGGTCGATACCCCGATTTGACGGAGCGCACATGCAGGATCAGTCCATCGTCTCGGCCATCCTGCTCGGCCTTCTCGAAGGCCTGACCGAGTTCATTCCGGTCTCGTCGACCGGACATATCCTGCTCGCCGGACATTTTCTCGGCTTCAAGTCGACGGGCAAGGCCTTCGAGGTGCTGATCCAGCTCGGCGCGATCCTGGCCATCCTAAGCGTCTATTTCGCCCGGCTGTGGCGCCTGCTGGTCGATTTTCCGCGCGACGCCCGCACGCGCCGGTTCATCCTCGGCATCCTCGTCGCCTTCCTGCCGGCGGCCGTCATCGGCGCGCTGGCGCATGGCTTCATCAAGACCGTGCTGTTCGAGACGCCCATGCTGATCTGCGTCATGCTGATTCTGGGCGGCGTCATCCTGCTCTGGGTCGACCGCTGGGCGCTGACGCCGAAATACACCGACATCATGGACTACCCGCTGTCGCTCTGCCTGAAGATCGGCTTCTTCCAGTGTCTGGCGATGGTTCCGGGCACCTCGCGCTCGGGCGCGACGATCGTCGGCGCATTGCTGTTGGGCGCCGACAAGCGCTCGGCGGCGGAGTTCTCCTTTTTTCTCGCGATGCCGACCATGGCCGGCGCCTTCGCGCTCGACCTGTTCAAGAACCGCGACATCTTGTCGACCGCCGACCTCCCGGTGATCGCGGCCGGCTTCATCACCGCCTTCCTCGCCGCCGTTGTGGTTGTCCGCTTCCTGCTCGACTACGTGTCGAAGCACGGCTACGCGCTGTTCGGCTGGTGGCGCATCCTGGTGGGCGGCGCCGGGCTGATCGCGCTGCTGGTTCTCGGCTGAGGCTCGCCTCAGAGCAGGCCCATGGCGCCGCGGCGCACGAGGTCGAGCGCGAGCAGGGTCAGGCCGATCTTGAACCAGAACTTGAAGCTCTCCTCGGGGAGCCGGTCGAGCAGCCTGGTGCCGTAGACCGTGCCGAGATAGCCGGACGCGATCATCAGGACGACCAGCGGCAGCCAGGCGGCGAAGGCGAAGCCGGCGAGGCCGAACACGACGATCTTCAGCGCATGCTGGACGGTCATGCCGGCGGCGTGCGTGGCGACGAGCGCCTTGCGGTCGCCGGCGAAGATCTGCGCGAAGAAGGCGGCCAGCAGCGGGCCGGTCGCGCCGACGAACATCGACAGGACCGCCAGCACCGCGCTGCCGGCCGCCAGACCGGCCCGGCCAAGCCGGTCGACGCCCGGAATCTTCGTCCAGGTGACGGCGACGATGAAGAGGCCGAGCACGAGCTTCAGGATCGCGTCCGGCAGTTGCACGACGACGAGCGCGCCGGCAATGGCACCAACCACGCTGCCGGCGATGAAGGGCAGCGCGATGTCGAGGCGGACATTCGCCCGCTGGTGCCAGGCGCGCCCGGTATTGGAGCCGAGCTGCACGGCGCCATGCACCGGAATGAGCGCCGCGACCGGCACGAACAGCCCCATCAGCGCCAGCATCGCAACGCCTCCGCCGACGCCAAAGGCGGCCGTCAGGGCGGAAGTGAAGAAGCTCGCGACGACCAGGAACCCGGCGGCGGCGACGCCGACCCCCTCGGGAAGCAGCGCAGCGAGGTTAAGGCCGTCCAACGCGGCTCAGGCCAGATTGTCTTTGGTGTATTGCCCGGCGACGCGGTAGCGCCAGAGATAGGTCGGCAGGATGGCGTCGATCGACTGCGCCATGATGCCTTGACCCGCCAGCGTGCGCCCGTCGGCCAGGGCGGCGGCCGACACGACGTTGTCGGTCTTGAGCAGCGTCACCTGGTCCGTGGTCAGCAGCGGATTGGGCAACAGGCCGAGGAACGACGCCTTCAGCGAAGCCAGCCACCACCACGGCACCGGCGCCAGAGCGCGCTTGCGGTCGATCACCTTCAGCATGTGCTCCATGCATTCGCGGAAGGTCAGCACTTCGGGGCCCCCGAGCTCGTAGACACGGCCGCCCGGCACGGCCCCGTCGACGGTGCGGGCGAGCATCTCGGCGACGTCGCCGACATAGACGGGCTGGAATTTGGTGTGCCCGCCGCCGATCAACGGCAGCACGGGCGAGTAGCGCGCCATGTTGGCGAACCGGTTGAAGAAGCCGTCTTCCGGGCCGAACACGATGGACGGGCGCAGCACCGTGGCGCCGGGCAGGACCTCGAATACCGCGGCCTCGCCGGCCGCCTTGGTGCGGCCGTAGATCGACTGCGAGGCCGGGTCGGCGCCGATGGCCGAGATCTGCGTCAGGCCTGCGCCCTCGGCGCGCGCGGCCTCCGCGACGGCGCGGGCGCCGAACTGCTGCACCGCGTTGAATGTCTGGCGGCCCGATTCGTGCAGGATGCCGACGAGGTTGATGACGTGATCGGCGCCTTCGACGGCGCGGTCGACCGACCAGCGGACGCGCAGATTGGCCTGGACGGGCTGGATCTGGCCGACATTGCCGAGCGGCTGGAGATGGCCGGCGAGGTCGGGCCGGCGGCAGGCGACGCGGACGCGATAGCCGCGCCTGGCGAGCGCGCGCACCGCATGGCGACCGATGAATCCGGAACCGCCGAAGACAGTGACGAGCTTGGGCGTTTCGGTGATGATGGTCATCGCATGCTCCGGTCGCGGCGAGGTGCCCTGAAAGACGCTGGTGTCATAGTCGGTTTCGCCAAAAACGCCAAGGCGCACATGCGGCTTCGGCCTGCGGCAGACTGCGGCATGGCAGGTCCCGCCGGATCATTCCACGACGAGTTCGATCAGGCAGGACACGCCGGCCTGGCGCGCCCGCAGGAGAGAACCGGCGAGCTGGGCGAGCGATTCGATGCGCTCGGAGGGCATGCCGTAAGCGTCGGCGATCTTGCGGAAATCCGGCGGCTCCGGCGAGACGCCGACCGGCTCGACGCCATCGTCGCGCATCGACACCTCGATCTCGCGGTAGCCGCGATTGTTCCAGACCAGGAAGATCACCGCGACGCCGGCATCGAGCGCCGCGCCGAGCTCGGGCAAGGTGAACTGGAAGCCGCCATCGCCGGAAAGGCAGATGATGGGTTCTCCGGGCAAGGCGACGGCTGCGCCGATGGCCGCCGCCGGGCCGTAGCCGAGCGCGCCATAGCCGGTCGCCGCGTTGAACCAGCCGCCCGGCCGGTCGTGGTCGTAGAACAGGTTGGCGGCGTAGACGGGCTGGGTGGAATCGCCGACGATGAGCGCCCCGGGCACGGCGTCGCGGATCAGCGTCACCGCGCGCGCCTGCTCGCGCAACGGCGCGCCAAGCTCCTCCCACGCCGCCTCGCGCGCGACAAGCGCCCGGGCCGCGCCGTCAGACGGCGCGTGGACCGCGATCGACGGGAGGAACGCCGACAGCGCCGCGGCGCAATCTGCCCGGATGCCGACGGTCGCTGGACGACGCGCCAGTTGCGCCGCGTCGATGTCGACGCGCACGAGCCTTTTCGGCAGGACGAAGCCGCCATTGGCATACATGTCGTAGTCGGTCGGCCCGAATTCCGTGCCGAGCGCGATGACGAGGTCGGCGGCGGCCATGAGCGCCCGCACCGCCTTGAGGCTCGGGCTCACGTGGACGCCGAGCGGATGCCGGTGCAGCAGGCCGCGCGCGTTGATGGTGGTGACGACCGGCGCGTCGAGCGCTTCGGCGAGAGCGCGCAGCTGCGTCTCCGCCCTCCGCGCGCCACCGCCGGCGAGGATGAGTGGGCGCGTGGCCGAGTTGACCAGGCGCGCGGCCTCCGCCAGCGCGCCGGGATCGGCTGCCGGCGGCGTGACGGGCGCAACGACATAACCGCCGGCCGCCGCTTCCATCGGCATGACGTCGAGCGGAATCTCGATGTGCACCGGTCCGGCGCGTCCGGAGCCGAACAGGCGGAACGCCTCGGCGATCGTCTCCGGCAGCTGGTCGGGCCGCTCGATCCTGCGCGACAGGAGCGCCACCTTCTCCATCATGCCGCGCTGGTCCGGCAGTTCGTGCAGATAGCCGAGACCCTTGCCGAGCGTCGAGAGGCCGTTGACGCCCGAGATCACCAGCATGGGAATCGAATCGGCGCGCGCCTGCGCCATGGCGGTGATGACGTTGGTGAGGCCCGGCCCGGTGATGACGAAGGCGACGCCCGGCCGGCCGCTGGCGCGCGCATAGCCATCGGCCATGAAGCCCGCGCCCTGCTCGTGGCGCGGCGTGACATGGCGGATCGTCGAGGCGGCAAGACCACGATAGAGCTCGATCGTGTGGACGCCCGGAATGCCGAAGACGGTGTCGACGCCGTGCGCCTCGAGCAGCGCGATGAGCTTTTCGCCGACGGTTGGCATCAGCCCCTCAAGATCGGGCGCGTCAGGCAGGTCGGGCCGCCTTCGCAGGCGATGCAGAGCGCCTCGGCTTCGAAAACGGAGACCGTGCAGCCGGCGGCTTCCATCGCGGCCTTCGTCTTGGGGAAGCCGGCGACCGCGATGACCTGGCGCGGCGCGGTCGGCAGCACGTTGAGGCTGAGGCCGTTGCTCAGGCGGAATTCGTCGGCGTCGCCTTCGACTAAGGTGATGTTTCGCGCCTTGAGCAACTGCCAGAAGGCTGCGGGCAGCAGCGGCGAATAGACCAGGGCGAGGTCGTCGGCGAGCGGGCTGATCACCGACATCAGGTGCAGGCAGGCCTCCTCGCCCTGCCAGAGCGGCAGGTCGTAGCCGAGCACCTCGATGCCGTGCGGCGCCAGCATGGCGGCGACCTGGCGGATGCCCGCCTCGTTGGTGCGCACGCCGCGGCCGATGGCGAGCGTCTTCGCGTCGACCCAGACGCAGTCGCCGCCCTCGACGGTGCCCGGCGCCTCGACGCGGCCGAGGACCGGGATGCCCATGCGCCCGTATGCCGCCTCGTGCAGCCCGGGCTCGGGCCGGCGCAGCGCCTTGCCCATCGACAGGATGATCGCGCCGTGGTCGGTCATCAGCGAGGGATCGTGGGTAAAGACGGAGTCTGCCATCCCGTCATCGGTGTCCGGAAGCCATTCGATCTCGGCGCCAGTCGCGGCAACGAGATCGGCGAAGGCCGCATGCTCGGCCGCGGCGCGCACCGCATCGAAGCTGGCGCCGTAATGCCAGGACTTCGCATCCGCCCCGCGCATGGCGCTCGACGCGCGGCGCATGAGCACGCGCTTCAGCGGACCGGCCATCGACTGCGACCCATAATACTCCGCCACGCGCATCTCCCCGGCTTGTGCTGGAACCCATCTCTACACAGTCGCCGCGACCGGCGGCAAGGCTCCAGCGGGAGCAGTTGCCTTGGCGGCGCCACCCGAGGATACCGTCCTCGTCGCTCAATCCTTCAGGAACTCCGACTGATCGATCGTGGAGGTGGTCAGATTGCCGTCCTTCACTGCGTAAAGAGTGACGGTATAGGTTTTCGTATAGGTCGTAACTGCCTTCTTCGTCCTATCGACGTGGGTCGTGAGCGGGACGCTGCGGTCGAACTCGCTGGCTTGCGGATTCAAGAAGTCTGTGCAGTTTTCCAACAGAATTTGGCCATAGGCGAACTGAAGCCGGTAATTGCCGTCGGCGATTCCATTGATGCTCGCCTCCTCGTTTCGATTGACGATGAAGGAGTATGCCAGTTTGCCACTTTGCTCGTGACGAACCTTGACTATCGCGTCGCCCTGCATGCTGTTGCGGACTGTGATCCTGTGACCCTGGGCTCTGACGCCGCCACGTTTTGTCAGCAACTGTCCGTTCTTCGGTTTGTCGTCGCACAGGCTGTTGGCGGGCAGCATGTCTGCGCGCGCTCCACCATTGATATCACTCGGCGGCATCGAGCGAACGCAATTTTCGACGGCGGCCACGGCGGCGCGGGTACCAACCAAAGGCAAGGTCGCGACTTGCAACTTTTCACCCAGGACACGAAGCTCGGCGGACCTGGAAATTTCTTCAACCAGGCCGGCATCGTCGCGATACCGACCAACGACGGTTTTCCCGTACCTTTCGACGTATGGCTGCCGCCTGCGTGTCCCGTCGAATACCAAGGTCAACGTCCGGCCCTCGGGACTGGGCACGTTGCCAAGCATTCCGAGTATAAAATCCCCCGACCCCTTCATCCGACCCAGGATCAGGCCGACATTGTCGGCGAAGAACTTGCTCGCGAAGCATGCGGTTTGGGCGGTCTCGAAGATCGTCCAGCCCTCGACCACGCCCCATTGTTGGTCTTCGGGCCAAAGTGTTGATGTTGCAGGCGCCGGTGGAGCTGGAACGACGCTTTTGCGTTCGGCGGCGGGTCTCGGCGGACTGGCGTCTCGCGGATTGGCGGCAGGCGCCGGAGGCGCACGCGACGGCTCTCCGGGAAACAGCCCGGGCAGATAGTCGATCGCAAGTTTCCCGGCCGAAACCGCCACCGCCACCAGCAAAATTGGAAGCCATCTTGTCCCGCGTCGCGATGGGAAGTATCGAACCGGCGGCGAGGAAAGATCCATCCCGCATTTCCAGCAGAACATGGAATGCGGCCCGCTACGCTCTCCACAGCGCGCACACAGTCGATACTGATCATCCCCCATTGCGCGGCTTCTTGCTTCGCTCGTTGCGCCGATGAAATATTTTTTATTTCTACTACCACGAAACTTGGAGAACTTGAAACCAGCAAGCATTTCATGCGCCCGGTGGCGCCATGGTGCTGCAATGCAACCTGCCAGTTGACGCAGCCGCATGGAGCGGTCCATCCTGACAGGATTGGAGATGTGTGAACGCGTAATGCGACAGGAAGACCGGCGACCCTGCCCGACGCCCTTCGGAAGGCCCCGCTCATGAGCGCCGCTTCCGCAGCTTCCGTGCCCGCCGCGCGTCCGGCTCCGGTCGAAGCCATTCATGTCGAGAACCTGCACAAGAAGTTCGGCGATCTGCATGTGCTGAAAGGCGTCTCGCTCTCGGCGCGCGACGGCGACGTCGTCGCCATCATCGGCGGCAGCGGCTCCGGTAAGTCCACGCTTCTGCGCTGCATCAACTGCCTGGAGAACCCGACCAGCGGCCTGATCCGCGTCAACGAGGAGGAAATCCGCCTCAAGCGCGACGGCCATGGCGGCACGGTGCCGGCCGACCGGCGCCAGATCGAGCGCATCCGCTCCAAGCTCGGCATGGTGTTCCAGAGCTTCAACCTGTGGAGCCACATGACGCTGATCGAGAACCTCATCGAGGTTCCGATCCATGTGCTGGGCGTCAAGCGGCCCGAAGCCATCGCGCGCGCCGAGGGGCTGCTTGCCCGCGTCGGGCTCGCTGAGAAGCGCGACGTCTATCCGGCGTTCCTGTCGGGCGGACAGCAGCAGCGCGGCGCCATCGCGCGCGCGCTCGCCATCGAGCCGCGCGTCATGCTGTTCGACGAGCCGACCTCGGCGCTCGATCCCGAGCTCGTCGGCGAGGTGCTCAAGGTGATCGCCGATCTGGCGCGCGAAGGCCGCACCATGATCCTGGTGACGCACGAGATGAAATTCGCCCGCGAGGTGGCGACGCATGTCGTCTACCTGCACAATGGCCTCGTCGAGGAGGAAGGACCGCCCGAACAGGTGTTCGGCGCGCCGAAATCCGAGCGGCTCAAGCAATTCATCCGGACGGTAAGCTAGGGAACGGCGCCGCCGGACGCGTTCGAAAAAAATGTTCAACGGGAAAATGGGAGAACTGACATGAAGACATTTCTGAAGACCATCGCCGCGGCGGCTATTCTCGCCGCATCCGCCAGCCTCGCCTCCGCCCAGACGATCAAGGTCGGCTTCTCGCCGGAAGCCTATCCGCCCTTCTGGTCGGCGGACGCGTCGGGAAAATGGACCGGTTGGGAGGTCGAGATCATCGAGGCCATCTGCGGCGAGGCCAAGCTCACCTGCGAACTGACGCCGATCCCGTGGGACGGCCTGATCCCGGCGCTGACGACCAAGAAGATCGACGCCATCATGAACTCCATGTCGATCACCGACGAGCGGATGAAGACCATCGACTTCTCCGACAAATACTACAACACGCCGACCGCCGTGATCGGACCGAAGGGCGAGAGCTTCACCGCGGACCCGGCCGGCCTGAAGGGCAAGATCATCGGCGTACAGGTGTCGACGACGCATTCCGCCTATGTGAAGAAGCACTTCACGGAAGCAGCTGAGATCAAGGAATACCAGACCCAGGACGAGGCCAACCAGGATCTCGCAGCCGGTCGCATCGACGCCACCCAGGCCGACGCGATCGCGCTCGACGCGTTCCTCAAGACCGAGCAGGGCATGGCGTGCTGCGATCTGAAGGGCAATGTCGCCGAAGACCTCGAAATCCTCGGGCCCGGCGTCGGCGCCGGCCTGCGCAAGGAAGACACCGAGCTCAAGGGCAAGATCAACGCGGCGATCAAGGCGATCCGCGACAACGGCAAGTTCGCCGAGATCACGAAGAACTATTTCGACTTCGACGTCTACGGCGACTGATCGCCAGCCACGCTGAACGCCGCCGCGCCGCCCACAGGGCCGGCGCGGCGCGCACGAAAACGACGGGGAACAGGCGTGGCCGGAGCCGGAATCGGAGCGGCCGCCGCCGATTGACGACGGGACCGGGCCGATCGACACAGTGTTGATGCCGCTCATGCAGGTGAGCACTTACGAACTGCTGGCGTTCGAACCCCCCGGCTGGGGCGGCAACCTGCTGCGCGGTCTGCTGAATTCGGTGATCATCGCGCTCGGCGCCTACGGTTTCGGCCTCCTGATCGGCATCGGCGGCGCCTACGGCAAGCTCTATGGCGGGCCGATCCTGCGCGACCTGCTCGAGGTCTACACGACGATCGTGCGCGCGGTGCCGGAACTCGTGCTGATCCTCATTCTCTATTTCGCCGGCACCGACCTCATCAACCGCCTGCTGGAGGCGCTCGGCTATGCCCGCATCGACATCAATGGCCTGGTCGCGGGCATCTGGGTGCTGGCGGTCGTTCAAGGCGCCTATTCGACCGAGGTGCTGCGCGGCGCGATCCTGTCGATCCCTCAAGGGCAGATCGAGGCGGCGCGCGCCTATGGCATGCCGCCAGGCCTGCTGCTGCGCCGCGTCACCCTTCCCGCCATGCTGCCCTTCGCCATTCCCGGGCTCGCCAATCTCTGGCTGATCGCCACCAAGGACACGGCGCTGCTCGCCATCGTCGGCTTCAACGAACTGACGCAGGAGACCCGCACGGCGGCGGGCTCCACGAAGGCCTATTTCACCTTCTTCATGGCCGCCGGCGTACTCTATCTGGCGCTGTCGCTCTTCTCCAACGTGCTGATCGCACGTATCGAGCGCTGGTCGCGGCGCGGCATGCCGTCGGTGTCCGGGGGCCCCGGATGAGCACGATCGTGCTTGCCGAGCGCCTGGCGCGCAACCCCTGGCTCCAGCCGCACCGCATCGGATTGCTCGCGGTCGCCGCCGCGCTGGTCGCGAGCGCCGCGCTGTTCATGCGCTGGGACTGGATTCCGAACTACTACGACCTGGCGCTCGCCGGCATCTGGCGCACGATCTGGATCCTGGTCGTCACCTGTGCGCTCGGCATGATGCTGGCGATCCCGCTCGGCCTGGCGCAGGCGGCCGGGCCGTGGTGGCTCGCCATGCCGGCAAACGCGTTCTGCACGGTGATCCGCGGAACGCCGCTGCTGCTGCAGCTCTGGCTGCTCTACTACGGCCTCGGCTCGCTCTTCCCGCAGTTCCCGGCGATCCGCAATTCGGAGCTCTGGCCCTATCTCCGCCAGGCCTGGCCATACGCCGTCCTGGCGCTCACCATGTCGTTCGCCGCCTATGAGGGCGAGGTGATGCGCGGCGCGTTCGCCGGCGTGCCGAAGGGCCAGCTCGAGGCGGCGCGCGCCTTCGGCATGCGGCGGTCGACGGTGTTCCGCCGCATCTGGCTGCCGCAGGCGATCCAGCGCGCGCTGCCGACCCTGGCCGGCGAGACCGTGCTGCAGCTGAAGGCGACGCCGCTTGTCGCCACCATCACCGTCGTCGACATCTATTCGGTGGCCTCGCGCGTGCGCCAGGACACCTTCATCGTCTACGAGCCGCTGCTGCTGCTGGCGCTGATCTACCTCCTGATCACCGGCGTCATCATCTTCCTGTTCCGCAGGCTGGAGGCGCGCATCCCGTCGCGTCTCGGATGAGCGTTCCCGAGGCGACGGTCCGGCTGTCCATCGCGGAGGCGGAGACGCTCTGCGTGGATGCCGCACGCGCGGCTGGCGCCTCGGCGCTGGCGGCGGAATCGCTGGCGCGAGCAACCATCGCGGCCGAAGCCGACGGCCAGGCTTCGGTCGGCCTGTCGCATCTGCTCGACTATCTGGACGCGCTTGAAGCGGGACGCATCGACGGACATGCCGTGCCGGTGCTGACCCGTCCGGCGCCCTGCATCATGCTGTCCGACGCCGGAGGCGGCATCGCGCAACTGGGCTTCGACATGGCGTTCGACGAACTCGCCCAGGTGGCGCGGACATTCGGCGTCGCCATCTTCAGCCAGCGCAATGCCTATACGTGCGGCGCGCTCGGCTGGTTCGTCGGGCGACTGGCGGAATCGGGTCTGGTCGGGCTCGCCGCCACCAACGGCCCGGCGCTGCTTGCCGGCGCCGGCACGACGCGGCCGGTGTTCTGCACCAATCCGCTCGCCTTCGCGGCGCCGCGCGCCAATGGGCCGCCGCTCCTGATCGACCAGGCATCGAGCGCCACCGCCTTCGTCAATATCCGCGCGGCGGCGGCGCGCGGCGAGGCGATTCCCGAAGGCTGGGCGCTCGGGCCGGACGGGGCGCCGACCACCGACCCGGCACAGGCGATGCGCGGCGCGCTGCTTGCCTTCGGCGGCACGCGCGGCGCCAACATCGCGCTGATGGTGGAGGTGCTGGCGGCCGGTCTGTCTGGCGCCACCTGGTCGCTCGACGCGCCGCCTTTCGCGGAGGGTGCGGAGTCGCCGGGCAGCGGGCTGTTCGTCCTGGCGATTTCGCCCGGCCTCTTCGGGGAGGGTTTCGAAGCGCGGCTCGGCGCCCATCTCGACCGGCTGCGGCGCGACTATCGCATGCACGTGCCGGGAGAAGCGAAGGCGGCGCGGCGGCGAGACTCGGCGGACGGCGGGCTCGCCGTGCCGGGCGCGATCTATCGCGAACTGGTGGAACGGGCGGACAGCGATCGGTGACGGCATGGAAAAGCCCCGCGTTCCGGCGGGGCTTTTCGGATTTTTGGGCTCTGATCTTTGGCGACCGAAGCCGCAAATGACGTGTCAGTGGCGCGACAGCCAGTCGTCGATGTCCTTCTCGGCCTCGTCCTGCGCCTTGCCGTAGCGCTCCTGGAGGCGGCCGGCGAGTTCGGTGCGCTTGCCCTTGATGACGTCGAGATCGTCGTTCGTCAGCTTGCCCCACTGCTGCTGGGCCTTGCCCTTGAACTGCTCCCAGTTTCCTTCGACCTGATTCCAATTCATTTTTCGCTCCTCTTTGCTCGTGCGGCCGCATCGACGCGGCGCTGGGAAAGGAACGCGGCGGGCGCGGGTCGGTTCCGCGCGCGAGCGCTAAAAAGGCCGGTCGGACGGACTGTTCTGACGCCGGCAAATAGGCGGGGGCGCGGCATTTCCGCCTGGTTCGGTTCTCCGTAAAAACGCCAAGAAAAAACCCGCCGGATCGCTCCGGCGGGTTCGTGTCGCTCCGTCCGAAGACGTTTTCTTACTTGTCGCGGCCCTTGAGGGCGGCGCCGAGGATGTCGCCCAGCGAAGCGCCGGAGTCGGTCGAGCCGTACTGGGCGACCGCTTCCTTCTCTTCGGCGATTTCCAGCGCCTTGATGGAGACCTGCAGCTTGCGGGTCTTCTTGTCGAAGGCGATGACGCGCGCGTCGAGCTTCTGGCCGACCGAGAAGCGCTCGGGGCGCTGCTCGTCACGGTCGCGCGACAGGTCGTTGCGCTTGATGAAGGTCTCGATGCCGCTGTCGACGAGACGGACGTCGATGCCGCCTTCCTTGATGCCGATCACCTCACAGGTGACGACCGCGTTCTTGCGCAGTTCGCCCGAGTTCGGCTGATCATTGGCGCCGGCGCCGCTGCCGCCGCCCGCACCGTCACGCTGCAGCTGCTTGATGCCGAGCGAGATGCGTTCCTTGTCCTGGTCGACGTCGAGAACCTGCGCCTTGACGATGTCGCCGCGGTTGTATTCCTCGATGACCTGCTCGCCCGGACGGTTCCAGTCGAGGTCGGACAGATGGACCATGCCGTCGACATCGCCTTCGAGGCCGATGAACAGGCCGAACTCGGTCTTGTTCTTGACCTCGCCCTCGACTTCGGAGCCGACAGGATGCGACGAGGCGAATGCCTGCCACGGATTTTCCAGCGTCTGCTTGAGGCCGAGCGAGATGCGGCGCTTGGCGGGATCCACCTCGAGCACCACGACGTCGACTTCCTGCGTCGTCGACAGGATCTTGCCGGGATGCACGTTCTTCTTGGTCCACGACATCTCCGAAACGTGGATGAGGCCTTCGATGCCCGGCTCCAGTTCGACGAACGCGCCGTAGTCGGTGATGTTGGTGACGGTTCCCTTGATCTTCTTGCCGATCGGGAACTTGGTGCCGATGTCGCCCCAGGGATCAGACTCGAGCTGCTTCATGCCGAGCGAGATGCGGTGGGTTTCCTGGTTGATGCGGATGATCTGCACCTTGACCGTCTGACCGATGTTGAGGATTTCGGTCGGATGGTTGACGCGTCGCCACGCCATGTCGGTGACATGCAGCAGGCCGTCGATGCCGCCGAGTTCGACGAACGCACCGTAATCGGTGATGTTCTTGACGACGCCTTCGACCACCTGGCCCTCTTCGAGGTTCTGGACGATCTCCGAACGCTGCTCGGCGCGGCTCTCTTCCAGCACGGTGCGGCGCGACACGACGATGTTGCCGCGGCGGCGATCCATCTTCAGGATCTCGAAGGGCTGCGGGTTGTGCATCAGCGGCGTGACGTCGCGGATCGGGCGGATGTCGACCTGGCTGCGCGGCAGGAACGCCACGGCGCCGTCGAGATCGACCGTGAAGCCGCCCTTGACCTGGTTGAAGATGACGCCCTCGACGCGTTCGCCGCGGTTGAACTTCTCTTCGAGCTTGACCCAGCTCTCTTCGCGGCGTGCTTTCTCGCGCGAGAGGACTGCTTCGCCAAGCGCGTTCTCGATGCGCTCGACCATGACCTCGACCGTGTCGCCGGCCTTGAGTTCCTTGGCCTTGAGGCCGAATTCCTTCAGCGGCACGCGGCCTTCGACCTTGAGGCCGACGTCGATGATGGCCATGTCCTTTTCGATGGACGTGATGATGCCGCGGACGACGGAGCCCTCGGCGGAATGGCTTTCGGAAAAGGATTCGTCGAGAAGGCTCGCGAAATCGTCGCGAGTGGGATTTGCTGCAGACATATGTTCTCCTGGAAGCCCCGTCTCAGTTGGGGGCCGGCGCCGTGGTTCGCGTTGCGTGTGCCTGCCGGCGTTCCGGGCCAATGGCCCTTCGGCCGCTCTCGCGGCAATTCCGGCGCATGAAGAATGCTGGCAGGCGGTTCAGTGGCCCTCGCCCGGACATGCGCGCCTCGGCGTCGCTGTTTTGGGCTTCAGGCCTTGCCTTTCGCGGCCAGGGCATCGTCGATGATGGCGATGGCTGCGAGAAACGTGGCCTCTATATCCATTTCGGACGTATCGAGCAAGTGCGCGTCGGAGGCTGGCCTGAGCGGCGAATCCTCGCGCTCCGTGTCGCGCGCGTCGCGCATTCTGATAT